>CAYSZM010000001.1:0-98726 GCA_964435365.1 uncultured Victivallis sp.
CAGGGCGCTTCGCCCCTGCACCCCGACCGGCAGGGTGCCGGTGCCGGGTAAGGGTAATGTCTCGTGCTGCGCCCGGCGGGGTGCCGGTGCCGGGTAAGGAATACCGGCCTGCTCTCACCGCCGGTCGCGACGGGTGAAGAGGGCGTCCGGCGCGTTCAGGAACGTCGCGGCATAGTTGGTCAGCACGGTGTCGATGCCCATATCGACCATGCGGCGGGCCTCCTCCCGGGTGTCGGCGTAGAACACGTTGCAGTGGATTCCGTGCTTATGCGCCTCCGCCACATGCGCCGGCGTGACGTTGCTTGAGTAGAATTGCAATCTCCGGCAGCCGAACTTCACGGCGTTCCGGATCAATGCGTCCGGATTGCCCTGCTCGGCCATGCAGGAACGGGTGATGTCGGGAGCAAAGCGGATCGCCGCCTCCAGCACATCCGCCTCTCCGCCGATGTATGCGGCTTCGCGAAGATTGTACTTCGCCAGCGCTTCGGCGACCTGGCGGACCAGCTCGCCGTTTTTCCCGGCCATCTTCATATGGATATTGAGCCCGGCGGAGCCGTCGCAGAGTTGCAGCACCTCTTCGAGCCGGGGGATGCGCAGATACCGCCAGGTGTCGCCGTAGACCTTGCCGAGGTCGAGCGCCCGGATTTCGTGCCAGGCGAGTTCTTCGACCCGGCGGTCCACCCCGGCGACCCGGCGCAGGTCGGGGTCGTGGACGATCACCGGAACCTGGTCGGCGGTCTGGTAGACGTCGAATTCGATCTCATCCGCGCCCGCCGCCAGCGCCGCGGCGAAGGCGGGAACCGTGTTTTCTGGAATCGAGGCGCTCAACCCGCGATGGGCGCAGAGCGACGGCGATTTCGCCTGAAACACGGTATGACGGTAAAACGGTTCGCGGCGGTGCTTTTCGATCAGGGCGGTGTGCGAAACCGGGGGCGCGCCGAACGAGGCGGGCTTGACGAACTTGCGGCGCGGGTCGAATTCGGCGGTGATGACTTCCGCCCCGCCGCCGGCGCAAACGGCCAGCTCGCCGTCGGGACCGGCGACCAGCGACCGCCCGGCGAACTCCGGGGAATCGCCCACCGAATAAGAGGCGCGGACCAGCCACGCGCCGGAATCGACGGCGCGGGTGCGGGCGAGGTGGACGATGCGTTCGGCGGTTTCGCCGCGCTGGTAACTCGGCGCGAGGACCAAGTCTACCCCGCGGCTGGCGAGCATGGGGAAATATTCCGCGAAATATTGATCGAAACAGATGGCCGGAGCGATGCGAAGACCGTTGTATTCGATGATGCGGACCGCATCGGCGGGAACCATCCCGGCGGTGATTTCGGCCCCGGTGAGGTGAATTTTATCGGCATACCCGGCCAGTTCCCCCTCCGGGTTGAAGAGGACCAGGCGGTTGCGCAACAGGAAGTTGGCATCACGGACGACGACGCCCGCGGCGACGGCACAGCGGAGTTTCTTGGCATACCCGGCGAGCTCCCGCACCCAGGCGGAACCTTCCGCCTCGGCGAAAGCGGCCAGTCCGGCGGGGTCGTCGATGGCGGTGACGTTGCAGTATTCTGGGAGGACGATCAGGTCGAACTCCCCGGCCCCGATCCGCCCGAACTGCTCCCGCTGCCAGTGAATCGCCTCGACAGCCCCGACATAAGGCACCTGAAAAACCGCAACCCGCATGGTCGATCGCCTCCTGCGCAAAGGTGTTCCCGTTCCCGCCAAGTTCAATATAGCACCCCGTCCGGGAAATGCAACCGCAAAGCCATATTGAATTTTAGCAGGAGAACGTCAGAAAGAATCGCCCCCTCTATTTGGACAACGGCGGATCGGGATGCAGAAAATCCTCGTAATTTTCCGGTGTGAGAATCATGGTTTCCGCTTTCGATGTTTCTCGGCATTAAAGCCTAGAATCCTTCAGGATTTGAGGTTTTCAAGTCAAAAAGATAAAAAACGCATAATGCAGAAGCGGGGACTTTGCAGGGAAACGCATTCTCCCGCAAAGTCCCCAAATATGACCGTCCCGGTATTTTTGTACAATAAGTTATTTGACTATGGATAAGCGCAGAGGGATCCGGGGCGTGGCTCGGTTTATCCTCTTCGCCGCTTCCAATTATTCCATTTCAGCGGCGGCAACCAATGTTGTTCCCATCGCCACCCCAAACGGAGTGAATTCCACGTCGATACCGGTGGCTTGGATTCCTTTGTCGCTTTTCCAAATCACGGCGACCATTCCTCCTACAAGGAAAAAAGTCTTGAAATTTCCCGTGAAATGCGGGTTGGGTGCGATTGCAAAATCATTGCGCAGAATATAATTTTCGCTCGTGCCATTTACGGTATTAATCTTTACATTTGCTGCGGCTTCCATTTTCTCGCTGTATGGACAAAGCAACGCGCTGAATACCAAAACGACCGTATCAATGTTGTCTTTACACGTTACTTTCAACGGAACATTTTCTCCGACTCCGCGTGCTGCAATCAGCTCGACTTTCCCGGCTGCCAGAATTTTTCGGATGTTGTTGTGAACGTCCGCTCCGGTTGTATTGGCCGAAATAATCCCGCCATCCGGTGGGATCGGCAGATCGGGAACATATTCCGAATGTTTCACCACCCTGCCGTTCTTTATGATCCAATCTTCCCCCCATTTGTTTTGCCCGGTGGTCTTCCCGTGGGACGGGGTATAAAGGGCAAAGGAATTCCACTTGCGAAATCCGTTGATGATCGGAATGGGCATAACGAAGCGCTCCCCGCCGCGCATGAAGAATTGCGTTTCCGGATGTTTCTTTAACCGCTTGACAACATCTTCCGGATTGCGAAGAACCACCAATTCGGTTTTTGTTCCAGCTAACGGCCGCGAAGGATCAAGTTCAAGATTACCCACACGAATCTTCTCCGTTTGCCGGACGGTCACTTCTGTTCCGCCGTTGAATGCCGGAGAGGAGGCCGTTTTGGCTTTTGGAAAGAAGGGGATGTCGTTCCATTCCCGCAAAAAGATCTCATCCGGATCAATCGCGGTTCTGGGTGAATTCGCATTCCATGCGCATTCTGCAACAAGGATCATAGCGCCGCCTTTGGTGTGATTGTTGCACCATGTAGTACCGTCGTAACCGACGGCCTTACGGTCGTGGGCATATTTTGCCAGTGCGGGAATTGCTTCTGGAATATTCCAGGTACTTGCCCAGATTTCAAATCCGGCAGCCTGAAGAATATCAATCCCTTCATATTTCTTGTACTTACCATAATTCCAATAATTCAGGATGAGTTTACGGGAAAGATGCTTCAGGGCGGGGCTCGACACCCGACCGGCTTGCGTCTCTGAGAAACCGTTTCCGATTCTCTTGCCACCCAGCTCTTCGGAAAAAAGCATATCATGCCATATGATTGCGCGCGAGTTGTATTTTTCCAGATGTTCTGCGGCAAAATTGAATACTTTTGCGAAGAGCCTTGCATTTTCCTCCGGCGTCAGGCCAAATGACTGAAACACTTCACTTGCCTCATCGCCGCCCACCCGGCAGTAGGGGGGATTGCCAAACAGCTTCATCAGTTCATCAAGCACTGCGGCATATTCGGTGTAAAATTCCGGCTTACGGATATCGTGTCCGATATCTTTTCCGGCTGCATTTTTGAGAACGCAGATTTGAGGGGCGCGCCCGAGATGGCCGATCGTATTGATGCCGGGAATGGCGGTGATCCCGCGCAGATTGCAGAAGCGAACGAGTTCCCTGATATCTTTCTTACTCCACGGAGTCGGTCGATTCGATTTGAAATGATCCGACTCATAATTCCCGCCAAGCTCAATCACTACATAATTGAATCCGTGTTCGGCCAGAATTCGGACAATACGCTTGGTGGAGTCGAGTCTTTCCGCGTCCGAGAACGGTTCCCAGAATGCCATTGTCAGATCCATGACGCGCACGGGATAATCCGGCCAATCGCGGATCTTCAACGCCGGAATGCGGAATGTATCAGCGCCGTACTGAACCTCCGGATTGCGGAGCAGGGCGAGGAAACGCCCAGCCGCCCGCAGAAATCCGGACTCGGAAGCGGCGGAGAGAACAACCTTGCCGTCTGCAACTTCAAGCTCATACAGTTCCGGATTTTCCGCATCGGAAAGCTTCCGAAAGTGGATGGCCGATGTAGCCTCGTCTCCAACTTGCCAGCCGTTTTTGCCGGCAAGTTCTTGGCGAAGCCATTCTTCTGCCCGCCCGCCTCCTTTCTCGATTTTCCAGGAGTAGGAGAGTTGAGCAAGGTCACTGCTTTGCTTCAATACTTTCGGGCTCGGAGTCAGTTCCAGTGCCGAAAGTGAAACAGCGCAAAGCAATGCAACAAGAGCGCTGATAACAGCTCGCATATCAGTAGCCTCCATCGAATTCATCAAAGAGCAGTCGTTTCCCAGTCGAGCTTGAATCCGGGCCACAGCCGGAAAAGATCCAGGTTATCTTTCAACCATCTTTCATGTGGCTTGACATGGCCATCCACATAGAGGGCATTTACCCGCTTATTGTGACAGTAACCGGTTGAGTTATCCTTCCAGGATCCACCCAGGTATTTTTCGACATGCGCTTTGTTGGGCCAGCCGAGCCGCCAGGGCTGGCTCTCAGAGAGGCCATTGCGAAGCTCAGAGATCCAAAGAACCTGAGAGGGTTTTTGAATACGTACAATCTTTGTAACTTTATCGTAGTAACTGATCGAGGGAGATTGCCCATATCCCCGAACATATGGTTTGTATCCGTTAGGATACATCGGATTCATCGTCGGACATATGAATATCGAGAAGTCCCACCATTTTTTTGCTCCGCCCAAGTCATTATTGCCGAGACTGCGATTTACCCAATCCTGCCATGCACTGTTGTCATACTTGGAGTTCGCAAATGCCATATTGTCATTGTTGTTGAAGGTGTAAAACTGCAATCCCTGTCCATGCTGTTTCAAATTGTTCATACAGGTGGTCGCCTTGGCGCGTTCACGCGCCCCGTTGAGTGCCGGAAGCAGCATTGCCGCCAGAATCGCGATAATTGCGATCACTACGAGAAGTTCGATAAGGGTGAATCTTGTACGTTTCATGGGATATCCTTTCGGTTGACGGTTAGGTTACGATTTTTCGAATGGTGTTTCCGGGGACCGGGGTCACCGGGAGTACTGTATTTTCGGGCGGAACTTTGCCTTCGAACAGCTCCAGCAGCAGTTTCGCTCCGGTGCGGCCGAGTTCCAGCGAGGGCGTGGAGAACGAGCTGATCTGCGTGTCTCCCGGCAGGTGCAGGCCGTCCGCTCCCACGACTGAAATGTCGCCCGGCACTGCGATGCCGTGGCTTCTCAATTCATCGATGCATCCCCAGGCCGCCATGTCGTTGGAGTTGACGATGCAGTCGATCTTCGGTTCGGCGGCAAGAAGTCCGGCCGCGGCGCGGCGTCCGAAATAGTAGCCGTACCCCTCTTCCGGAAACTCCGCCGCGGGTCGTATTCCGTGCGCCGCCAGCGCATCGCGGACCGCGGCGTTCCGGGCACAGCCGATCGAAGCCTGTTCCGAGGCCGGAGCCAGCCCGATCCGCGTGTGGCCCGCCGCCAGCACCTCTTCCATCAGCGTCCGCATCCCCCGGTAGTCGTCGGCGACGACTTTCGGGCAGTCACAGCCCTCGACGGAGGTCTGGAGCATCACCGCCGGAGCTCCCACTTCGAGCAGTTCCGGCAGCCAGGCGTCGTCGGAGAGCGCCCCCCAGACCAGCACGCCGTCCACCGCCTTGCCCCGGATCATCCGCAAATAGCGCTTTTCTTCCAGGTAATCCGGAGTCAACTCGTTCAACAGAAGGCCGATGCCATGTTCGGCCAGCACCGATTGCGCTCCCATCATGCAGGCCGCAAAATTCATATCGACCGCCATCGCCGCCGCATCGCTGCTGATCTTCGCATAAGGCGGGAACAGGATCGCCACCGTGTCCGCCCGCCGCGCGAACATCCGCTGCGTATGGGCGTTGGGGTAATACTGCATCCGCGCGCAGATGTCGAGAATGTGTTTGCGCTGCTTCGCGGAAATCTTCGGCGAAGGCGGCTCCTGAAGCGCCCGCGAAACCGACGCGATCGACACGCCCGCCGCTTCTGCGATCGTTCGAATATTTGTATGATTTTCCACCATGTCCGTCTCCCGGTGAAACCTGTTGCAAATCAATTAATGAAACATGTTATCCTGACTGTCTAGTGAAACATGTTTCCCTTTTCTCCTTTAATTATACCGGACAATGGTCCATATGTCAAGAGCGAATCAAAAGAAAATCCGTTTTTTACGATATTGCCGGGTTTGGCCGGCAACCAGCACTCGGCATCGGCACCTTGCCGGTCGGGAGGTTGCTCGCTTTGGAGAAACCACGGTACGCATTTTTTAATCGGTTCTTGGTACAGGAGAAGCTCCGCCTTCGGCGCGAGCGGGTGAGTTGCCCTCGCGGTCAACTCCACCGCTGCCGCTCACTGCCGAACTCGTTCGGCAATTGAGCTGTTTAGTGAGCGACAGGTTCATGCCTCCGGCGGGCAGGGCGCTTCGGCATGGTGCCGGTGCCGATAATGTTACGCTTTTAACAATTTTCAAGGCGTCTTATGAGTTGAAAACGCCATAAAGCACAATATGTTATACGGAAACGGAAAGGGTTGTCATGGAACCGCGTCAGGGAAATTTGAAGGTCAACTTCCGAGAAATCGCCCGCGAACTGGAAATCAGCGTGATGACCCTCTACCGGGTCGTCAACCAGTCGCCGCTGGTCGGCTCCGCCACCCGGGCGCGAGTGACCGAAGCGCTCAACCGGCACGGCTATTTCGTTCACCGCAAGCCGCGCCGGACCCGCGTGCTGTTCGATTTCTGCGATCACCCCTATCTGCGCCGCATGGGCGAAGAGCTGATCCGGAAACTGCCGCGCAACGAATTCCGCTGCGTCTCCTCCGAGCACCGCAAGGCGCGGGAGGCGTTCCTCAACGCCGCCGCCGACAGCGACATCGTGGTCTTCTGCTCCATTCCGGACGATTCCGTCGTCGCCGCAGTCCGCTCCGTCAATCCCGACGTCTACACCATCGCCGTCACCACCGAAAGCGCCGCCGACGTGACCGTCACCCCGAACAACAAGCAGGGCGGCGAACTGGTCGCCCGTCATCTCCATTCGCTCGGCCACGACCACATCGCCGTCTTTCTCTCCGAGACGCATCCGACCCGGATGGAACGGTACAAGAGTTTCTGCGGCGAAATGGCCGTGCTGAATCCGGCCTGCCGCATCGACGTGATTGCGCACTCCGCCGGGGAAGGGATGGCCGAGGCGTGCGAACGTTATTTTGCCCGCTCCGGAACTTTGCCCGGCGTGATCTTCTTTCCTGCGGGCGGATTTGCGCAGGAGTTCCAGGAACAGCTTGTCGAGAAGAATCCCGAGCGCTTCCGACAGCTCGGCATCATGAGTTACGACCGCCCCGAGGATCTCTCCGAACACCCGGAAGAGCTTCACCGGTTCGACCGCATCGAATTCGTTCCGCGTGAAATTCTTGACTGGGCGGAATATTATATCACCAACCGGCCGATGATGAAGAAGCGTTCCCCCATTCACACCTGCGTCAATTCCTATCTGGTCCGCGAAGGATCGGTTCCAAACAAAAAGGAGTTCCAAAATGGCTGAATTCAAGGGCTTCATGCACGGCATGGGCATCGGCGGCTGGCTCACCAACTACAAGCGGTTTCACCTGCTTTCGCCGGAACAACGCTACCCGCTCTCGGTGGGGGACTTTGAACATTTCGACAGCTATATCACCCGGAGCGACATCGATTATATCGCCTCACTCGGCATGGATCACATCCGCCTCGGCTTCGACCAGATCGTGATTGAGGAGAAGCCGGGAGTTTATCGCGAACGGATCTGGAAGCTCTTCGACAACTTCATCGGCTGGTGTGAAGACGCCGGGGTCAATGCCGTGCTCAATATGCACAAGGCGGTCGGCAACTACTGCGACGTCTCGGAGCCGGTTTTGCTGTTGGACTCTCCTGAGCTCCAGGAGCGCTTCATCGCCGTCTGGGTCGCCTTTGAGAAACGCTATCACGACAAGCCGGAGGTTGCCTTCGAACTGCTGAACGAGGTGGGCAATGTCGATCCCGCCCTCTGGAACGGCCTTGCCGTTAGGACGGTTGCCGCCTTGCGTGCGCTGAATCCGACCCGGAAAATCATCATCGGCAGCATCTGTGCGAACTCCTGCGCCCACCTCAAAGACCTGGCGCTTTTCGACGATGACAATATCATTTATACCTGGCACTTCTATTCGCCGTTCGAGTTCACCCATCAGCGCGGCGTGCTTCAGCCGTCGCTGCTCTACTATAACCGCGTGATGCCGTACCCGGGCGATATCGAAATCTACCGCGATTGCCGGCGCTACATCTGGGGAGAGCAAAACGCCTATCCGGAATTTACCCGGATGGACAAGGAGTTCCTTCGTCACGAAACCGCTCCGGCATTCGAATTCGCCGGGAAGCACCCGGACAAGATCGTCTGGTGCGGCGAATTCGGCACCATTCGCCACTGTCCGCTCGAATACCGTGAGAATTATATGCGCGACCTCATTTCGCTGCTCAGGGAGCATCGCATGGCCTATTGCGTCTGGAACTACCTGAGCACCCCGAACGACGGCAACCGGTTCAGTCTGGTAGACGACGATCGTCGCCGCATCCTGAGCCCGGAGCTGGCGGCGATCATCGCCGGGAAGCGATAGCCGGAGGATTCTGTCGGTCTCTGCCGTACCCGGCGTCGGCAAACGTGTCGGCGCCGGGGAACGGCTCTTGGATCACTTGGTCGCCGCGGTCGGCGCCTCGAGGTCGGCGAAGTCGGCCGCGATATGGGTCGCCTCGTCCAGGATGATGTCGTTCTTCTTCTTGCCGTCTTTATTGGCCGAAGCGTCGTCATCGATCTTGTCGGCTTCTTCCTGAAGCTGTTTCTCTTCGTTGTACTCTTTCCAACGGGATTCCTCGTTGAGAGAGATGGTCTTGCGATCCTTGTAGCGGTCGAAGGCGTCGAGTTTCTTGCGGAAGGCGACGAATTCGGGATCGGCTTTCACCCGCTCTTCGGATTCCGCCTTGAGTTTCGCCACCTTGTCTGCGAAATGCGGCGTATAGGATTCGACTTTGACCGGTTTCACCGAGTCCCACGGCAGGTGGTTGTTCATAAACATCTCGCCGAGTTCCATGCGGTCGGTGAGCGACGGCAGCCGGATGTCGGAGGCGACGCCGAGCTGCTGCACCGAGCCGCCGGTCGGGCGGAAGTACATCGCGGTCTCGTAGGTCGTTGAACCCGCCGGGAAACTTTCGCCGATGAACCGCAGGTAACGGTCGAGCGGAATCACGTCGAGCACCGTTCCCTTGCCGAAGGTGCGGCTGTCGCCGACGATCACGCCGCGCTCCCAGTCGCGGATCGCGCCGGTGAAGATCTCCGCCGCCGAGGCCGAGAGCTTGCTCACCAGAACCACCAGCGGCCCGGTGTAGACCTCTTCGTCGTCGGTGTCATCCTTGACCTGGACGTTCTTGTTGGCGCTGCGCATCTGGACCACCGGTCCGGATTTGATGAAGAGCCCGGTGAGAGAAATCGCTTCGGGGAAGCTGCCGCCGCCGTTGCGGCGCAGGTCCATCACCACCGCGTCGACCTTCTCTTTCTTGAAGTCTTCCAGGATTTTACGGACGTCGCGGGAACAGCTCTTGTAGTTCGGGTCGCCCTTGAGATAATCGTCGAAATTCATGTAGAAGCCGGGCAGGTTGATCACGCCGATCTTGCGTTCATGGCCCTCGTCGTCCTTGACGGTCTTGACTTCGCCCTTGGCCTCGCTGTCCACCAGCACGATCTTGTCGCGGGTGAGCGTGACGGTTTCGGGGACCGCGTTGCGTCCTTTTTCGCCGGGGAGCACGGTCAGCGTCACCTGGGTTTTTTCGGGGCCGCGGATCAGCTGCACCGCCTTGGTCACCGGCATGTCGACCACGTCGACCGGTTCTCCGGCCCCCTGGGCGACGGCGATGATGCGGTCTTCGACCTTGAGCCGGCCGTCGCGCGCAGCGGGGCCGCCCGGGGTCAGCGCGACGATCTTGATGTAGCCGCCGTCGCTGGTCAGCGTCGCGCCGATTCCGGAGAGCGAAAGATTCATCGCCATCTCGAAATCCTCTTCGAGCTTGGGCGGATAGTAGTTCGAGTGCGGGCCGTACACCTGGGCGAGGGAATTGAGGTAGATTCCGAGGATGTCCACCTTCTCCTTCTGCCGGATGTCGTTGCTGATGTCGCGCAGCCGCGAGAGCACTTTGCCCGCCGGGTCGGCGACTTCCCATTTCGCGGCGGTCGCGGCCTTCTTTTTCTCATCGGCGGTCATCTTGGCGCGTTCCTCCTCGCGGACCCGGTTGATCAGCCGGTAGGCGAGCACGTCGTTCTTGAGCCTCAGATACCAGAGGTGTTCCAGCTCGGCCATGTCTTTGGTGCGGGGCTCCTTGCTGCGGTCCGGCATATAGCTTTCGTCGAGCGTGAAGTCGAACGGCTCCTTGAGCCGTTTTTCGGCGAAGGTGCGGTATTCCTCGAGCCGCTTGCGGAAGAGGTCGTAGGCCTTGAAGGCGAACGAGCTGTCGCCGGCCTGGAGCTGTTCGCAGAGATGGTCGCGGTCTTTGGAAAGTTCCGTCACATCCTCCTGGGTGAAATAGATCCGGCCGGGATCGAGTTCATTGAGATATTCGTCGAAGAACTGTCGCGAAATGTTCACGTCCAGCGGCTGCTGGCGGTAGTGGTTGCGGGAGAGAATCTGCGCCGTGACCCGGCTGATCAGCGCCAGCTCCTTGTCGCCGTATTCGGCGGCCTTGGTCCGGGCGGCCGCCATGACCGCCGTCCCGGCGAAAAACAGAACCAATGCGGGCAGCACCCGCGAGATAAACCGTTTCCTCGTATTCAACTTAAAGACCCCTTCAAAATTACAAGTTCCCAGTCGGTTAGACAAAAATTAAGATAACACGTTTGACCGGAAAATAAAGGGGGAACGCCGACAACTTCCTTTTTTTTTTCGTTTGAAAGGCTATATTAAAAAAGGGGAGAATAACCGGAATATGTCCGAGGAAAGCGGCCACATGCATCAGACCATACACCCGGAACGGGCGATTTTTTACGCCGGCGACACGATCACCTTCACCCTCGAGGGTTTGGAAGGGCGGGCCGGGCGCGCCATTTTGCGAAGCACCATCGGCCGGGCTGCGGTCCGGCGGCGGGAGCTCATCGAACACAATGAAAAGGGCACGCCGGTGCTCGGGCTCGACTGGCACGACCTCGAGATGAAACCGGTTTCCGACGGGAAATTTTCGCTGACGCTGCCGCTGGTGGAGGTCGGCGTATTCGAGGCGAAATGCTGTTTCCTGCCGGCCGACCGCCCCGGCATCGACTGGCCGGAAGGGGGCAACTACCGCATCAAGGTCGAAGCCTCCACCGGGGTCTGCGGCAACACCATGTATTCGGCGTTCGTCCGCCAGTTCGGGGAGAATTGCGACAAGGCGGTGTCGGAGCCGCTGCCCAAGCCGGTGGAGAAGCTCGACGCCGAGAACTACACGGTCATTCCGCCCTCCGGAACCTTCCGGCAGCTGGCGGCGAAGCTCGACCACATTTTCGACCGGCTCGGCTGCCGGATTCTCCAGCTGCTGCCGATCCACCCGGTTCCGACGCAGTACGGGCGCATGGGGCGGTACGGCAGCCCGTTCGCGGCGCTCGATTATTTCAGCATCGATTCGGCGCTCGCCGACTTCGACCCCAAGGCGACTCCGATGGAGCAGTTCGAAGAGCTGGTCGAGCAGGTCCACGCCCGCGGCGGACGGATTTTCATGGATATCCCGGTCAACCACACCGGCTGGGCTTCGAAGCTCCAGATGGAGCACCCCGGCTATTTCGTCCGCGAGCCGGACGGCACGTTCGTCAATCCCGGCGCATGGGGCGTCACCTGGGCCGACCTCTGCAAACTCAATTACCGCGAACCGATGGTTCACCACCTGATGGCCAAGGTGTTCCTCTTCTGGTGCCGCCGCCGGGTGGACGGCTTCCGCTGCGACGCCGGGTACATGCTCCCCGCCGAAGCGTGGGAGTACATCATCCCCAAGGTCCGCAGCGAGTATCCGGACACCATCTTTCTGCTCGAAGGGCTCGGCGGTCCGCTCAAGGTCCAGGAGGACCTGCTCGGCCGGGCCGGGATCAACTGGGGGTACTCGGAACTCTTTCAAAACTACACCCGCGACGAGATCGCCCGTTACTTCCCCTATGTGGACAAATGCAGCCAGAGCTGCGGCACGCTGGTCAATTTCGCGGAGACGCACGACAACAACCGCCTTGCCGCCTCCGGGCAGGTCTATGCGAAACTCCGCTTCATGGTGGCCGCCATGCTCGCCGAAGACGGGGCGTTCGGCTTCGCCAACGGTGCGGAATTCTTCGCTGCCGAGAAGATCGACGTCCACGGCAATTCGGCGCTCAACTGGGGCGGCGAGCCGAACCTGGTCGGTCTGATCGGCAAGCTCAATACACTGCTCGCCGATCATCCCGCCTTCCACGCTTACGCCAAGGTGGAACTCATTCAGGAGGGGGACGGCAACGTGCTCGCCGTGCGCCGGGCGGCTCCGGACGGCAATCTGATTCTCGCCCTGCTCAATCTCGACTGCGACCACCCCGCCGTGATCGGCTGGGACGCCGGCGTCACTCCCGGCAGCGGCACCGAGCTGCTGACCGGCGAACCGGTCAAATTCGGTCATGACGGCCGCCGTTTCACGCTCGAACTCGAACCCGGCGGCACCCGCTGCATCGGGTTCGACAGCTACCGGATTCCGGAGCGGAGCGGCACCGACGAACCGGCGCGTTCGCTGCGGCAGCGCGCCGAAGCGGCGGCGATGGCGGTGCAGATCCGGCTGGGCGGCAAGCTGACCGCGGGCAGGGCCGGAGCCGGGCGCGAGCTGCTGGCCGACCCGGAAGGCTTCTGCGCGGCGGCGGCCGGGAGCGTCATCCCGCCGTTGACCCACTACCGGGTCCGTTTCGATGCGAAACGGCATGTCATGATTCCGCCCGGAGACGTTCTTCTGGTGGAGTCCCCGCGGAAATTCCGTCTCTCCATCTTCGAGGCGGGCCGGGCGGTGTTCACCGGAATCAGCCTCCCCACCGAAGACGGGCGGAACATCGTCCCGGCGATTCTCCCGGAAAATGCGACGCCGCACGCGCTCGAACTCGAAATCCGGGTCCGCTGTTTCGGTACGGATTGCACGGTGAAACACACCGACGGCCATCTGCTGCTGCTGCCGTCCGGCGACCGCCGCCGCATCCGGATGATGAACTCGGCGGCGGAGATCCGCGCCGGAGAGTCGATCGCCTTCGCCGCGAACCACCTCGGCGGCATGAGCTTTTTCCGCGCCGCTTGGGGGGAGACCGCCAGCAAGTACGAAGCGGTCCTCGCCGCGAACGTCAACCCCGACTACCCGGTGGACCGCCGCGTCATGTTCACCCGGCTGCGCGGCTGGCTGCTGGTCAACGGCTATTCGCAGCCGCTGGATTTGCGTTCGATCGAGAGTTTCTCGGCGATGCCGGACAACCGGGCGCGCTGGCTCTTTTCGATTCCCGCCGGACAGGGCAGCCGGGTGCGGCTGGAGGTCGATTTTGAAGGAGCCGAGCATGGCGACGCCGTCCGCTTCCGTTTCCGCCGCCCGCTCTGCACCGGGGAAGAGGACGCCGGGGAGATCGACGACGACACCCCGATCCGGCTGATTCTGCGCCCCGACCTCGAAGACCGCATCAACCACGAGCTGACCAAGGCGTTCACCGGGCCGGAGAAACGGTTCCCCGAAGCGGTCGCCGAGACCGGGCACGGATTCGAATTCACCCCCGCCGACCGCACGCTGGAAATCCGGCTGGAGAACGGCGTCTTCCACCGCGAGCCGGAGTGGTACTATCTGGTCGACCTTCCGGCGGAACGCTACTACGGGCTGGAGGACAAGACCGATCTTTTCAGCCCCGGTTATGTGGAGATGGAGCTGACCGGCGGCGGTTCTTCCGAACTCTTCGCCGAAATCCGCGCCGCCGGAACCGCGCCGGAGAGCGCGAAGTTCCCGGCTTCGCCGCACAGCGGCGCGCCGCTGCCCGCCACCGTGCCGCCCGGCGAACTGTTCGTTCCGGCGATGCAGCGCTATATCGTCAAACGCGACCGCGAAAACACGGTGATCGCCGGGTATCCGTGGTTCCTCGACTGGGGGCGCGACACGCTCATCGCGCTGCGCGGGCTGGTCGGCAGCGAGTTCGAGGACGAGGCGGCGGCGATCATCCGCCAGTTCGCCTGTTTCGAGCGCGAGGGCACCATCCCCAACGTGATCCGCGGGCTCGACGACCGCAACCGCGACACCAGCGACGCGCCGCTCTATCTCGTGGTCGCCGCGCGCGACTACGCCGACCGCCATTCGATCCGGATTCTCGACACCGACTGTTCCGGGCGCAAACTGCGCGACGTGCTGCGCTCGATCGTCGACCACTATAAAAACGGCACGCCGAACGGCATCGTGATGGACGCGGATTCGGGACTGATCTTCAGCCCTCCGCACTTCAGCTGGATGGACACTAACCACCCCGCCGGAACACCGCGCGAAGGGTATCCGATCGAAATTCAGGCGCTCTGGTACGCCGCGCTCGAATTCCTCGGGCGCGAGGAGTCGGAATATCAGGTTCTTTCGGAGCGGGTTTCCGCCAGCATCGAAGCGCTCTTCTTCCGTTCCCCGAACGGCCCGTTGTTCTGCAGCGACTGCCTGCACGCCGCGCCGGGCGTCTCCGCCCATGACGCGGTGGCGGACGATCACAACCGCCCCAACCAGCTCCTCGCCGTCACCCTCGGCGCGGTCAAGGACCCGGCCAAACAGCGGGGCATTCTCGCCTCCGCCGAAGAGCTGCTGGTGCCGGGGGGTATCCGCAGTCTCGCCAACCGCCCGGTCTCCTATCTGCTCCCGGTCCGGCACAACGGCGAACAGCTCAACGACCCGGAAAATCCCTATCAGGGCGTTTACAAGGGAGCCGAAGACACCGCCCGCAAGGCCGCCTATCACAACGGCACGGTCTGGTGCTGGCCGTTCCCTGCCTACTGCGAAGCGCTCTATCTGCTTGGCGGGGAGCCGGTGCGGAAGCGGGCGCTGGCGCTCCTGATGTCGTCGGCCCACTATTTCGAAGAAGGCGTGCCGGGGCAGCTGCCGGAGGTCGCCGACGGCGATTATCCGCACAAGCCCGGCGGCTGTGCGGCGCAGGCGTGGAGCGTCTCGGAATTCTTCCGCGTCTACCGGATGCTGAAACAGTGAAACTCCTCTTCGTCAACCTCTGGCTGGCGGACGGCTCCGGCGCTCCGCTTCGCAAATGCCGCGTGCTCACCGACGGCGGGATTATCGCGGCGGTCGATCCGGAATTGCCGCACTCCGCCGCCGACTGTTCGACGGACCTCGGCGGACGCATCCTCGCCCCCGGATTCCTCGACGTGCACGGCCACTCCGATCTCGCGCTCCCGGCGCGGCCGGAGGCGTTCGGCAAGGTGACGCAGGGCATCACCACCGAGATCATGGGCAACTGCGGGCTTTCCGCCTTTCCCATCTCCCGCGACAACCGCGAACATCTTCAGGAGCTCTGGGCGCAGTACGGCGTGACGCTCGACTGGTCGACGTTTGCAGAATGGCGCGCGAAGCTCGGCGCGAAGCGCCCGGCCATCCGCGCCGAGGCGCTGGCCGGGCACAACACGCTCCGCGCCGCCGTCGCCGGGTATGGCGACGAGCCGCTTTCGAAGCGGCGGCTCGAAGAGATGAAAACGCTGCTCGACCGCGAACTCGCCGCCGGGGCGCTCGGGCTGTCGAGCGGACTCCTTTACGTTCCGGGCAAATTCGCCACGCCGGGCGAACTGGTGGAACTGCTCCGCGTCGTCGCCCGGCACGATAAGATTTACGCCACCCATCTGCGCAGCGAGGGCGCGGAGCTTCTCGAAGCGCTCGACGAAACCGTCGCCGCCGCCCGCGAGGCCGGGCTCAAAAAACTGCACATCAGCCACTTCAAAACGGCGGGCGCGGCCAATTGGGGGAAGCTCGACGCCGCGCTCGAGCGGTTCGAAGCCGCCCGCGAGGCGGGTCTCCGGGTGACGGTCGACCGCTACCCCTACACCGAATCGATGACCCAGCTCGGCGTGATCCTGCCCGGCAAAGCGGGCGATCTCGACGACTCCGCGCTGGGGCGGCTGCTGGCGAATTCCGAAGAGCGGGCGCAAGTGACGGCGGAGCTCGCCGCCTCGCGCGCCGCCGGGTACTGGCAGACGGTACGGCTGGTTTCGACCCGCGCCCCCGGTTTTGCCGGGGTCGCCGGGCGGACCGTCGCCGCGCTCGCGGAGGAGCGCAAGCTCGAACCCGCCGCACTGGTGACCGAACTCCTCGCCGCCGACGCCTCCGGCACCACCGCTGCCTTCCGCGGCATGTCGGAGGATAATATGCACCGCATCCTCGCGCTCCCCTTCTGCATGATGGGCAGCGACGAAAACGCCCGCCCGGCGGACGACTCGATCGGGCGCGGCCATCCGCGCGGCTTCGGCAGCGCGGCGCGTTTCCTGCGGCTCCGGCTCGACGCGGGTTCTCCCATCGAAGCGGCGGTGCGGCAGATGACCGGGCTTGCCGCCGAAACGTTCGGCCTCGCCGACCGCGGGCAGGTCGCCCCCGGACTCAAAGCCGATTTCGCGGCGTTCGACCCCGAGGAAATCGACGGAACCACCGACTACGCCAATCCGCACACTCCCGCCAGCGGGGTGCTCTTCACCGTCAGAGGCGGCGAATTCGTCTTCCGCCGCTGATTTAGGTGTTACTATTTTGTAAAACAGTGTTATTGCTTTTTTCAATCTTGTCCCCTCTTTTTCTCCCTTTTTGAGCCCTCTGAGCAGGGTTCTCCTCTTGGCATGAATCATGCTTCTATCGCTGGTGTTACTGTTTCGCCGCACGGTAACATCAAAGCAACTCTTTACATACGGGAGAATCGGAAGATGAAGAAAACAATCGTATCGTGGCTGAAATCCGGGGCCCTGATGCTGGGCCTTGCCGCCTGTTTCGGCCTGAACGCCGCCGAACCGCTCAAAATCGCCTACAGCGACTGGCCGGGCTGGATCGCCTGGGACATCGCCGAGCAGAAGGGATTCTTCAAGAAACACGGCGTCGAAGTGCAACTGCTCTGGTTCGAGTACGCCGCCTCGATGGACGCCTTCGCGGCGGGCAAGGCCGACGCGGTTTGCGTGGCCAACGGCGACTCGATGGTGATGAACGCCACCGGCGCCCGCAACATCATGGTCCTGGTCAACGACTACAGCAACGGCAACGACAAGATCGTGGCGCGCAAGGGAATCGCTTCGATGAAGGAGCTCAAGGGGAAAAAGGTCGGCGTCGAAGTCGGCTGCCTCAGCCACGAACTCCTGATCCGCGCGCTCAAGGACAACGGGCTGGCCGAATCCGACGTGACGCTGGTCAATATGCCGACCCACCAGGCGGCGCAGGTGCTCGCCTCCGGCGACGTCGATGCGATCGTGGCCTGGCAGCCGCACTCCGGCATGGCGCTCAAGGCGGCCGAAGGCTCCACCGCGGTCTACACCTCGGCCAACGCGCCGGGACTCATCTACGATACGCTCACCGTCTCTCCCGGCAGCCTGCTCAAGCGCGGCGACGACTGGCAGAAGGTGGTCGCCGCCTGGTATGACGTGGTGGACTACATGAACAACCCGGCCAACGAGGCTGAAGCGCTCAAGATTCTCTCCGCCCGCGTCGGAATCACCCCGGAACAGTACAAGCCGTTCCTCGCCGGAACCCGGCTGCTGACCCTCCCCGAGGCGCTCAAGGTGCTCAAGCCGACCGACGGACTCGATTCGCTCTTCGGCTCTTCGACGCTGGCCAACGAATTCTTCGTGGCCAATAAGGTGTACGCGGAACCGGTCAACGTCAAGCGCTGCATCGACCCGGCCTTCACCAAGAAGGCGGCGGAATAAGAGTACGGACGGAAACGGCACAGAGAGCAGGGAGCAGATATGGAAAACAATGAAAAATGGCTGGTGATCGGCAGGGAACTGCCGCACGGACGGCGACGGGGGCTGATTTTCGCCTCCTTCCTGCTGCCGCTGCTTCTCTGGGCCGCAATCAGTTACATCCCCGGTTTCTGGCACCCGGAAGTGCGGATCACCGGAGTCGGGGACAGCATCTACTTCTCCGACGGCGACAACATCGCCGTGGAGACCTTCCGGGCGGAGAACCGGAAACTCAAGGAGGCCGGCGACAAAGAGATGACCGGCTTCCGGGTCAACCCGGTCTACTTCCCGGCGCCGCACGAAGTGGCGCGGGCGCTCTATTCGGCGTTCGTTACGCCGCCGCGCCGCGACGCCGACCCGTGGTTCCACGAGAGCGTGCTGCACAGCGTCCGGGTGGTGTTCTGGGGGTTCCTGCTCTCGTCGCTCATCGGGGTGCCGCTGGGGATTCTGGGCGGCGTTTACGGCTTCTTCGCCAAGCTGATCGAGCCGTTCGTGGAATTCTTCCGCTACTTTCCGGCCCCGGTGTTCGGGGCGCTGGCGGTGGCGGTGCTCGGGATCAACGACGCCTCCAAGGTGGCGATCATCTTCATCGGCACCTTTTTCCAGCAGGTGCTGGTGATCGCCAACACCACGCGGACGGTCGATTACAGTCTGGTCGAAGCCGCCCAGACGCTGGGGGCGAAACCCAAGACGCTGCTCTTCCGGGTGATCATCCCGGCGGTGATGCCGAAGCTCTATCTTGACATGCGCATCCTGCTGGGCTGGGCGTGGACCTACCTTATCGTGGCGGAGGTGGTCGGCACCAGCACCGGAATCAGCTGGTTCATCAACCAGCAGGCGAAATACCGCGCCTTCGACAATGTCTACGCCGCGATCCTGGTGCTCGGTTTTATCGGGCTGGGCACCGACATGGTTCTCGCCGCGCTCGGCAAGACGCTGTTTGCCTGGCAGAAAGGCCGTCACGGCCTGTTCAGCCGGCTGATCGGCTCCGGCGCCCGGACCGTGGTCAAACCGGGGGAGGAATAACACTATGAACATGTTTCACAAACTCGAACTGCCCGACTACCGCGAGCAGTCCCCGGAAGTCAAAGCGGAGCTGGCCAGACTCAAAGCCCGGCCGGTGATTCTCGAGATTTTCCATCTCTGCAAGGATTTCGCCTCCGACAAGGGAACCCGGCGGATTCTCAGCGATGTTTCGTTCAAGGTGCATAAACGCGAATTCCTGTCGGTGATCGGCCCTTCCGGCTGCGGCAAATCGACGCTGATCCGGCTGCTGGCCGGGCTGGAGCAGGCCACCGAGGGGATGATCCTGCTGGACTCCTACCCGGTCAGCGAACCGGGCGCCGAACGCGGCATGGTATTCCAGAAATACACGCTGTTCCCGTGGATGACGGTCAAGAAAAACGTGATGTTCGGCCTTGAAATCAACGGCATGAGCAAATTCACCGCCGAGATCGAGGCGCGCCAGTGGCTGGACATCGTCGGGCTGGAAAGCGTCGCCGACCTCTACCCGGCCCAGCTCTCCGGCGGGATGCAGCAGCGCGTGGCGATCGCCCGGGCGCTGGCCACCCAGCCGCGGGTGCTGCTGATGGACGAGCCGTTCGGCGCGCTCGACGCCCAGACCCGGGCGAAGATGCAGGCGTATCTCCTGGAGATCTGCAAAAACATCGACATCACGGTCATCTTCATCACGCACGATCTCGACGAGGCGGTCTACCTCTCCGACCGGATTCTGGTGCTCAAGGCCAATCCGGGCGAGATTCAGGAGATGATCGAAGTTCCGGTGCCGCGTCCGCGCTCGCCGGAACAGTTCCTGTCGCCGGAATTCCTGGCGACCAAGATTCGGCTCGAGGAGCTGATTCACCCGAAAGCCGAAGAGTGCGAGGACGGGGTCAAGGTAATCAACATGGTCGGCAGACAGGGCTGACCGGGGGGAAACGATATGGCTAAAAACAGACAGACGGCGAAGCGGTTCAGCATCACCATGCCGCCCGACCTTTGCGACGAACTCGACCGCATGGTCGAAGACCGCGGGCTGGACAACCGCAGCATGGCGATCGCCGACATCGTCAAACGCGAACTCCTCGCCTACAAACAGGAGAAGAAAAGCCGGGTGATGGCCGGAGTCATCACCATCTCCTACAACGAGGAGGCGGACCACTGCGCGGGAAAATTGATCGCCGTCCGCCGCGAATTTCTCGAAGAGGTGATTTCGAGCTATCAGGTGATGCTCGAAGACGGCAAGAACCTCGAAGTCTGGCTGGTTCAGGGCGAGGTCGGCAAACTGCGCCGGATTCTCGGCGCGGCGCTCAAGTGCAGCGGTTCGATGCTCGGGCAGCTCACCTTCGCCGACGCCATCCTGCCGCCATTGCGCAGCAATTATACGGTTTAACGGTTCATTTCTGGGAGGATCTATCATGAACACGATTCCGAAAGACAAAATCCTGTACGAAACGGTCGTCGAAGGCGGCTGGAACTTTTCGCACATCATCCGCCGCGGCCGCGCGGTGCGGCTCACCGACCTTGAAGGCGGCGGCAACGTCGCGGCGCTCTTTTACAACGCCGACAATTACACTGAGCGCTACAACATGGGCGACACGCTCAAAATCCAGCATATCTCCTACCTCTTCGAACGCGCCTGCATCTATTCGGATATGGGACGAATCCTGATGAGCGTCACCGGCAGCAGCTGCGGCTGGCACGATGTGATCTGCGGCGTCTCCAATGCCGAAACGATCGAAAAACGGTTCGGGGAAAAACGCTATCAGGAGGCGCGCAATGAATTCTACCGCAACGGTTACGATTCGCTGTTGATCGAGCTCGCCAAATACGGCATGGGGCGGCGCGACTTCACCTGCACGGTCGATTTCTTCAGCAAGATCGCGGTCGACGGTGACGGCAATTTGAGCTTCGTCGAAGGACACTCCCCGGCCGGAAGCTACGTCGATCTCCGCGCCGAGATGGACACGCTCCTGGTGCTCGATACCGGGATGCACCCCCTGAATCCGAGCCCGGACTATCTGCGCAAGCCGGTCAAGGTCACCATCTACGCCTGCGGTCCGGCGGCCGCCGACGATCCCTGCCGCACGTTCTGCCCGGAAAACAACCGCGGCTTCCTCAACACCGCCAACTACTATATCTGAGGAGGAATTGATCATGCTGAAACCAAGTGAACGCAACGAAGCCGACGCCATCTATAACGAAGTCGTTCCGGCCGGAGATTACTGGATGAAAGTGATCCGCAAGGGCGAAACTCTGCGGATCACCGACCTCGAAGGCAACCAGGCGGTCGATACGGTGTTCGTCAACGCCGACAACATCGAAGAGCGCTACAACGCCAACAACACGCTGCGCGAACAGCGCAATGTGTATATTTCTTACGGAACAGAAATCCGCTCCAACGACAACCGGGTGATGATGCGGGTCACCGCCGACACCTGCGGGCGGCACGACACGCTGGGCAGCGCCTGCTCCTGCGAGAGCAACACCGCCCGTTACGCGCCGGCGAAACGCTACATGCACAGCTGCCGCGACAGCTTCCTCAAGGCGCTGCTCGACTGGGGGTGCGGCATGGACAAGCGCGACCAGGTGTGCAACGTCAACTTCTTCATGAACGTCCCGGTCAACCCCGAGGGCGGCTCGAACTTCGAGGACGGCATTTCGGAGGCGGGCAAGTACGTCGAACTGTACGCCGAGATGAACACGATCGTCATCGTCTCCAACTGCCCGCAGCTCAACAACCCCTGCAACGCCTACAACCCGACTCCGGTCAAAATGACCGTCTGGGGGAAGGGAGAGTAACCATGTTCAGCAAAGTATTGATTGCCAACCGCGGCGAAATCGCCTGCCGGATCATCCGGACGCTGCGCGAGATGGGCATCGTCTCCGTCGCGGTCTACTCCGACGCCGACGCCGACGCCGAACACGTGGCGCTGGCCGACGAGGCGTACCGCCTCGGGCCCGCCCCGGCGCGGGAGAGCTATCTCAACGTCGAAACGCTGATGGAGATCATGACTTCCCACGGCGTCGAAGCGGTCCACCCCGGCTACGGATTCTTGAGCGAAAACGTCGATTTCAGCTCGAAATGCGAAGCGGCGGGAATCGCCTTCATCGGGCCCGCCAACAACCATATCCTCGACTTCGGGCTCAAGCACCGCGCCCGCGCCATCGCCGAATCGGCGGGGGTGCCGCTGGTGCCCGGCAGCGGACTTTTGGACAGCTGCGATGACGCGCTCGCCGAAGCGCGCCGCATCGGCTACCCGGTGATGCTCAAGAGCACCGCCGGAGGAGGCGGCATCGGGATGCGCATCTGCCGCGATGACGCGGAGCTCTCCGGCAGTTTCGATTCGATCCGGCGCATGGGGGCCAATTATTTCAACGACGCGGGCGTCTTCCTCGAAAAGTACATCGAGACCTCGCGCCATATCGAAGTCCAGATTTTTGGCAACGGCCGCGGCGGCGTCGCCGTGCTCGGCGAGCGCGACTGCTCGGTCCAGCGCCGCAACCAGAAGGTGGTCGAAGAGACCCCCGCGCCGGGCATTCCCGAAGCGACCCGCGCCGCGCTCCACGCCGCCGCGAAACGGCTGGCCGAAAAGGTCGCCTACCGCTCCGCCGGGACGGTGGAATTCATCTACGACGTCAGCTGCGGGAAGTTCTATTTCCTCGAAGTCAACACCCGGCTTCAGGTCGAACACGGCGTGACCGAGACGGTCTTCGGCGTCGACCTGGTGCGCTGGATGATCGAACTCGCCGCCGGGCTCGACCCCGCCGCCTCCGCCGGAGAGCTGAAACCGGCCGGGTGCGCGATGGAGTTCCGCATCTACGCCGAGGACCCCGAACGCGACTTCCGCCCCTCCAGCGGGACCATCACCAACGCCGTCTTTCCGGAGGGAATCCGCTGCGACAAGTGGGTGAAGACCGGCACCGAGGTGAGCGCCTTCTATGACCCGCTGCTGGCCAAGCTGATCGTCGGCGGCCCCACCCGCGAGGCGACGATCGCCGCCTCGGCTGCCGCACTGGCCGGAACCCGCCTCGACGGCTTCGAAACCAACCTCGGGCTGTTGCGCGGCGTGCTGGAGAACGACGAATTCCGCGCCGGGCGGGTCTACACCGGGTTGCTCAAGACCATGACCTTCCGCTCGCCCGCCTTCGAGGTGATCGACGCCGGAACCCAGACCACGGTGCAGGACTACCCCGGCCGCACCGGCTACTGGGGCGTCGGCGTGCCGCCCTCGGGGCCGATGGATTCGCTCAACTTCCGCATGGCCAACCGTTTGGTCGGCAACCGCGACGACGCGGCGGCGCTCGAAATGACCATGCGCGGCGGAACGTTCCTCTTCCGCACCGATGCGGAAATCGCGCTCGCGGGCGGCGACTTCGAAATCGAACTGAACGGGAAAGCCGCTCCGCTTTACGAGGCGTTCCGCGTCTCCGGCGGCGACGTGCTGCGTTGCGGAAAGTCTCCGCACGGGCACCGGCTCTACCTCGCCGTGCGCGGCGGCATCGACGTTCCCGCCTACATGGGGAGCCGCGCCACCTTCATTCTCGGCCGTTTCGGGGGGCATGCCGGGCGGGCGCTGGTGGCGGGCGACGTGCTCCACATCGGCAACGAATTCGCCGAAGAGCGCGCCTACAACAAGCTGGAGGTGGAAGCGGTTCCCGCCGTGCCGAACGCCTGGGAGATCGCCGTGATGTACGGCCCCCACGGTGCGCCGGAGTACTTCACCGGCAAGGACATCGCCGAATTCTTCGCGGCGGAGTGGCGGGTCCACTTCAACTCCTCGCGTACCGGAGTCCGGCTGGTCGGCCCGCAGCCGGAGTGGGCGCGCACCGACGGCGGCGAGGCGGGCCTCCACCCGTCGAACATCCACGACAACGCCTACGCCGTCGGCGCAGTGGACTTCACCGGCGACATGCCGGTGATCCTCGGCCCGGACGGCCCCAGCCTGGGCGGCTTCGTCTGCCCGGTGACGGTGGTCGACGCCGAACTCTGGAAAGTCGGCCAGCTCCGCCCCGGCGACACGGTGAAGTTCGTTCCGGTGACTGCCGAGGTCGCCGCCCGGCTCGAAGCGGGCCTGCTCGAAAGCATCGCGACGGGGTGCGCCCTGCCGCGGATTCCCGTTGCCGCGCCGCTCGAAGCGTGTCCGCCCGTCGTCGCCGAATTCAACGCCGACGATCCCGGTGAGCGCATCGTCTGCCGTCAGGCGGGCGACAAATACCTGCTGATGGAGTTCGGCGAACCCCGGCTCGACCTCGCGCTGCGCTTCACGGTCCACGCCTGGGGGCTCAAGTTCGAGGAGGAGCACATCCCCGGAGTCATCGACCTTACGCCGGGAATCCGTTCGCTCCAGATTCATTACGACGGGCGGCGTCTCACCCGGGCCGGGCTGCTCGCCACCATCGAATCGTTCCTCGCCGAACTCAAGGCGAACCGCCCGCGCCGGGTCGAATCGCGGATCGTCCACCTGCCGCTCAGCTGGGACGACCCCGCCACCCGGCTGGCCATCGAAAAGTACACTTCGTCGGTGCGCAAGGACGCCCCGTGGTGTTGCCCGAACAACATCGAATTCATCCGCCGCGTCAACGGCCTCGACAGCATCGAAGAGGTGAAGAAGATCGTCTTCGGCGCGAGCTATTTGGTGATGGGTCTCGGCGACGTCTACCTCGGCGCGCCGGTGGCGACGCCGGTCGATCCCCGCCACCGCCTGGTCACCACCAAATACAACCCGGCGCGGACCTGGACCCCCGAGAATGCGGTGGGCATCGGCGGCGCTTACATGTGCGTCTACGGCATGGAGGGCCCCGGCGGCTATCAGTTCGTCGGCCGCACCGTCCAGATGTGGAACCGCTACAACGTCACCCGCGAATTCGAACCGGGCAAACCGTGGCTGCTGCGCTGTTTCGACCAGATCCGCTTCTACCCGGTTTCGGCGGAGGAGCTGCTGCGGCTGCGGCGCGACTTCGTCGCCGGGCGCGCCTCGCTCAAGATCGAGAAGACGGTGTTCGACATCGACGAATTCACCCGCTTCCGCGAGGAGCACCGCACGGAGATCGAGGCGTTCAACGCGCGCCGGGGAGCGGCCTTCGACGCCGAATACCGCTACTGGGTGGAGAACAACCTGCTCACCTACGAATCCGAGTCCACCAGCCACGGCGCGTGGGACGCCGCCGAACCGCTCGACGGTTCCGTCCCGGTCAGCGCCCCGGTCGCCGGGAATGTCTGGAAAAGCAACGTCAAAGTGGGCGACTCCGTCTCCGCCGACACCGTCGTCGCGGTGCTGGAGAGCATGAAGACCGAAATCTCCGTCACCGCCGGATGCGCCGGAACCGTCGCCCAGCTCTTCGCCGCCCCCGGCGACACCGTGGACGGCGGCCAGCTCATGTGCACGGTGATGCCCGAAATGGAGGCGGCGGTATGAAAACCATCGACTTGCGGATCGGCGCATTGCGCAAAGGCTATCTGGCAAAGCAGTTCCGCGTCTCCGACGTGATCCGCCGGTGCGTGGAGGCGGCGGACCGCGCGCCGCGCGAGGTGTGGATTCACCGCCTCGACGCAGGCACGCTGGCCGGATACGCCGAGCGCCTTGAAGCGCTTGACCCGGCGTCGCTGCCGTTATACGGCATCCCGTTCGTCATCAAGGACAATATCGATCTGGGCGGAGTGCCGACCACCGCCGGTTGCCCGGAGTTCTCCTATGTGCCGGAACGCTCCGCCTTCGTGGTCGAACGGCTGATCGCCGCCGGAGCGGTTCCGCTCGGCAAAACCAACCTCGACCAGTTCGCCACCGGGCTGGTGGGGACGCGTTCTCCCTACGGCGCGTGCCCGAACGCCTTCGACCCGGCGTACATCTCCGGCGGGTCGAGCAGCGGTTCGGCGGTTGCCGTGGCCTCGGGCTGCTGTTCCTTCTCGCTCGGCACCGACACCGCCGGTTCGGGGCGGGTTCCGGCGGCGTTCAACAACCTCGTCGGCCTCAAGCCGTCGAAAGGGCTGCTGAGCTGTTCCGGGGTGGTCTTCGCCTGCCGCAGCCTCGATTGCGTGTCGATCTTCGCGCTCGACTGCCGCGACGCGGAAACCGTGTTCGAAGTTGCGGCGGAATTCGACCCCGCCGACTGCTACAGCCGCAAACTCGACCCGGTGTTCCGTACCGGGAAACGCTTCGGCGTGCCGCGAGCGGAACAGCTCAAGTTCTTCGGGAACAACGAATATTGTGAGGCGTTCTCCCGCACCGTCGAACTCCTGGAAGCCTCCGGCTTCACGAAGGCCGAGATCGATTTTTCTCCGTTCGTCGCGGCGGCAGAGCTGCTTTACAGCGGCCCGTGGGTCAACGAACGCTACGCGGCGGTCGGCGAGTTCATCGAGGCTCACCCCGATGCCGCGTTGGAGACGACCTGCAAGATCATCCTCTCCGGCAAGGAGATGCCCGCTTACGAGGCGTTCCGGGCGATGTACCGGCTCCAGGAACTCAAGCGCACCGCCGATGCGGTGATGGATTCGGTCGATGTCCTGCTTACTCCCACCGCCGGAACCTGTTACACGATCGCCGAGGTCAACGCCGACCCGGTGGCGCTCAATACCAATCTCGGCTACTACACGAACTACATGAATTTGCTGGATTACGCCGCGGTGGCGGTTCCGGCGGCGATGACGTCGAAAGTCCCCTTCGGAGTGACATTGGTGGGCAAAGCGGGGAGCGACCGTCGGCTGCTGGCGTTGGCCGGAGAACTGCACGAAGCGTCCGGGCTGAAAGACGGAACCGTCACGCTGGCGGTCTGCGGCGCGCACCTGCGCGGATTCCCGCTGCATGGAGAGCTGGAAATTCTTGGCGCAAAGTTCATTGCGGAATCGGCAACCGCTCCGGCGTACCGGATGTACGCGTTTCGCGACGGAACTGTCTGGAAACCGGGACTGGTCGGCGACGCATCGGGGAGCTCGATCTATCTGGAACTCTATGAGTTGTCATTCTCCGCGTTCGGGAAATTCGTCGCCGGAATCCCAGCTCCGCTCGGCATCGGCAAGCTCGAACTTGCCGACGGCCGCAAGGTGTGCGGATTTCTCGCCGAACCGGCAGTCGCAGCACAGGGCCGCGACATCACCGGACTCGGCGACTGGCGGAAATTCGTGCCGTAAGCTTACGCCTCCCGCTTCCGGTAGAATTCGAGGTAACCGGAGGGCGGGACCGCGATTTCGGCAAAGTCGCTGTGTCTGGCGGTCTCTCCGACTTTTTCGCCGAAGACGTTGAAGACCGAGACGGTTCCACCGCCGCTGCCGCGCAAGTCGAGCAGCAGATTGCCCCGGTGCGTGGCGTTGACCACGAGGTTGCGTTTACCGGGGAAGGTTTCGACGACCCGGCCGGATTCGTAGATCGCGCTGATCGCCTCGTCTTCGCCCAGCGCGGTGACGACCGGGTAGCTCGCCTCGGGATGCGAGGGAATCAGCAGCCCTTTCTGCAGGGTGTCGCAATGTTCCCGGCAGAAGGAGATCCAGAAGCGGAGCATCCGGAGGTGATCCTTCGGGAGCGTCCGCAGCCGCATCGAAATCTGCGGCGTGCTGAAAAGCACGTTGAGCAGTTGCAGCGCGGCGATTTCCGGCGTGTCGTCCGGCGACCAGGCGAGCATGTCCGAATGTACCGCGGTGTCTCCGGAGAGGAGGCGCAAGTCGATGGTCCTCACCCGGTTCTGCAGCAGGTCCATCGCGCAGTCGGCGGCGCGGAAAAGGTTGCCGTAGTGACGGATCGCCGGGCCGATGTACGCCTGCCGGAACTCGATCATGATTTCCGGGCGCAGCGCTTTGAGACGGAGCATCGTGTCGGTGAGCAGCCGGTCGACGGCTTCGGGCAGGCTTTCGATGTCCCGCCCGGCGTACCCTTCCGCGATGGCGGGGTCGGGGCCGTCAAAGTGGAAGCTGTCGATGAAGTCGAGCTTGAGTCCGTCGAGATTCCAATCCAGGACGGCCCGTTCATAGGTCCGGATGGTGAACTCCCGCACCTCCGGGAAACGGGGGTCGAGAACGGCGGCGTCCTGAAGATACGTGCCGTCTTTTCCCCGATAGAGGCATTTGTCCCGGAAGGGCTCGAAAACCTTCTCCTTGACGCCGATGAAAGGCACCGCGAACCACATCATGTAACGGATGCCCCGGGCATGGAACTTCGCCACATGCCCGGCCAGGTCGGGGAATTTCTCCGGGGCGGGCTCCCAGGTGCCGGTGCAGGCGTACATCTCACCGTGTTCATAGCGCCCGGCCAGTTGCCAGCCGTCGTCGAGAATGACCGCCCCGAGGCCGCATTCGGCGATCTCGTCGAGCTCGTTGTCCAGCTCGGATGCGAACACGTCGCGCTGGTATTGATACCAGGTCGAATACATCGGCTGCCGGGCGAACTCCGGCACGGCGGCGGGCGCGTATCCCGGCATCGCCGCATACCACCCGGAGACATCGCGCAGCGCGTCGGAGTAATGGATCGGCCGCCGGTCGACCCGGAGCGAGAATTCCACCTCCCCAAACGGCGCTTCCGGTTCCGGGAACAGCGCAATTTCCACGATCACCCCGCTGGCCTCGGTCGGGCCGGTATGGGTGTACGTCATCCGCTTCGCGTCGGAAAAGGCGAAGGTGAGGCGGTTGCCGCCCTCCTGGTTCATATAAGAGAACACCGGCGCGTTATAGGCCAGGTTGGCCCGGTATTTTCCGCCTTCCCACCAGTAAGGGAACAGGTGGTGGCTCTCGCCGAAACAGGGTCTCCACATCAGCTGGATGTCCTGCTGCGGAACCGAGAACGCGAGTTTCAGCTTGGGCGGAACATTCTTCCCTTCCGCCCGCAGCCGCCAGCGGAAGAGGAAGAGCCCCGGCTCCGGGCTGACGGAGTCCCCGAAAAGGTTCCATTCGGGAGGCAGCCCGGTGATGGTGCAGCCGAATTCGCCGCAGTTGAATTTCTGTTCGCTCGTCATATCCGGTTCATGCTCCAAAGGCGTTGTCGAGAAGAAGGATGCGGAATCCGGAACGGTCCTTGTAGTTCTCGGAATTCCCGCTCCAGACGAGCTGGCACTTGCGCCCGTCACCGTCCGAATCGTTGACCGCCAGGTCGAAGCCGAGGACGCCGGGGATTTTCGCCGGAATTTCGAATTCCGCGTCATATCCGTCCGGCCGGTCGGACATGGTGCAGGCGATTCCCGACTTCCGCACCGTTCCGGCCTTGCGCGGAAACACCAGATGCAGCATCTCCTTGCCATAGCCGGACGGGTCGCCGTGGAACACGTCGCGGTCGAGGAAAAGCTCGATGCCGTCCGCGTTCCATGCCTCTTTCTGTTCCTTGCCGCGGCCGTCGTCACGCACCCGGACGGTCAGGTAGAGACACCCCTTCGCCCGGTCCGCGCGGAGCGCGAGCTCCGCCGACAGATCCTGCGGCGAGGCCGGTTTGCCGTGGAACGCCTTCGTCAGCTGGAAGGTGCGTGGCGCCGCGCCGAGCGTGGTGAGGGGTGCGTACAGCGCCTTGCGGGTCAGTGTGAATTCCGGGTCGGCCTCCTCGTGCAGAGTCACCCCGGTTTCGCGGGCCGGATTCTTCAGCGTGACCGGCATGGCGAATTCGACTGCGGTGTTGTCCGCGAATTCTCCGGCGGCCTGTGCGGCCGGGGCCGCGAAGTCGGCGGATTCGGCGATGAATTTGACTTTGTCCAGCGGCTGGCCGGAGAGATTGAGCGCCGAGAAGCAGAGCTGGCGGGCTCCGTCCTCATCGGTCAGCAGCACCCGGTCGGAGAGGAATTTCCCCTCGCCGCGCACCGGGCCGGAGCGGAAGTAGGCGTCGACCGCGGACTCCTTCACGCCTTTGCCCCATTCGATGTAGTACGGCGCCAGGCCGAGCGGCAGCGCCTTTCCCTGCGGCTTCGGCAGCGGATTGCTCATGAGGTCGTAGAACGTGCAGTCGGCTTTGGGCAGTGTAAGCTGCGTGGGCACGGCCGAACGGGAGTTCCAGACGGCGGAATAGAGAGTCCCGCCCCGGCGGAAGGTGTAGGCGAGCGCTCCGGCCGGGAGGTCGTACTTCGCCACCGGCTCCGCGCCGCTCAGGAAGTAGGCCGCCGCCGAATGCGCCGCGAACCGGGAGTCCGGATACTCGTGGGTCGAGATCGAGTTGCTCCGGCAGAAGTACGGCTTGCCGCGGCTCGAACAGAGGGTCTGGAAGTGGGTCGGCGTGGAGCCGGAACACCCTTCGCCCATGTCCACGATGAGATGGCGCGCGATACTCTCCGGCCAGGTTCTCCCGGCGTAGTCGGTTGCGGGCATCCAGTCGGTGAGCACATAGTAGTTTTCGCCGTTCCAGAGTCTCGCCTTGACGCCGAATTTCCGGAGGTTGCCGATCAGCCGCCGCCGCGCTTCCATCTGGGAGAGCGGGAGGCTGTTGTCCAGCTTGGCGTAGGGGTGTATGGTGATGTGTTCCATATACTTGTCCGCGCCGAGCTTGAGGCACTGGCCGATGAAGTCGTCGATGTCCGCGCCGAAGTCGGAGGTGGAGCAGAGTCCGAGGATCACCGCGCCGGGATCGGCCTTGCGAATCTCCTCCGACGCGGCTTTCATATACTCCATGTAGGTTTCCGGCAGGAGATAGAGGTTCGGCTCGTTGGTGATCTCGTAGTACTTGATCCGGCCCCGGTAACGGGTGGCGACGGCGGAGACGTAATTCCGCCAGTCCCGCATGTCGGGCTGAAAATAGTGCATCCCGGGGAAACGCTGGGCGAAATAACACTTCCCGTCAACCGGCGTTCCCTTCGGGTTCCCGCTGCGGTCGCGGTTGCGCACCCATTCGGGGAGGAAGAGGTGATGGTCGTCGAACATTCCGCCGATGACGCACATCACGTTCAATCCGGCCCGGTTTGCCGCTTCGATCTGGGCGTCGGTGTGAGCCCAGTTGAATTTGCCCTGTTCCGGTTCCACCGCCGACCAGGGGGCGACGGTCGTATCCCAGGCGCGGAAGACGTTGCCGCCGGCCAGCCGGGCCAGCCGGATGCAATCCGCCATGTCGCCGTACCGGTCCCGGAACGCCGGAAGCCCGGTATGCATCGTCTGACTGGAAAGCGACCCGGTCGTGCCCAGCCGGAAGCCGGTTTCCTGGCTCTTCACCGGGGTGCGCACCACGACGAATTTTGCAGCGGACTGGTACGATTTGTCGTTGAGCCGCAGCCGTTTGTAGGCCAGAATCTCCGGCTGCTCGTCCCATTTTGCGGCGAATCCGGGTTCGGTCGTGCGTGGCTGGAGCGAAGTGTAGATGCAGTACATCCCGTAGGGGAACGGCCCGGCGAAAGTGAACGGAATCTCCGCCGCCTTGCCCTTCTTGAGATCGAGCGGAACGGTCGTCTCTTTGACCTTCCGCCCGGCCCAGATGTCGTAGAGCGTCAGCGTGAGCGGTTCCCGGCGGTCGTGGTCGCCCGCCAGGGCGTGGACTGTGCCGGAAATCTTCTTCGGCTCTTCGTAGAGGTTATCGTCGGTGGTCACCACCGCTTCGAACGGGGCGGACGGTGCATAGGCGGTGGGGGCGGAACCCTCCTCCACCTGCACGTCGTCGATCATCACGCTGCCGAGATTCCGCGGGCCGCCGATCCGGAACCGCAGCGAGCAGGCGGAAAAATTCCGGTCGGTCCGGAAAGCGATGGAGTAACGCTTCCACTCCGTGGTCAGTTTGAACTCCTCGTCCTTGAACAGTTGCGTCTGATCTTTCGCGGCGTTGGCGAACCCGGTATCGGGCAGCACCCGCCCGGCGCTGTCCCGCCGCAGCAGCCGCTGCGCGCTGTAGGGGGTGCAGCTCACCGCGGTGCCGGGCTTGTCGGACTTCGCGTAGAACGAGACGACATACTCCGTATCCGGTTTCACTGTGAAATTGTGGCTGGTCAGCAGCGTCTCCATCGTTTCCGGAGCGCGCTTCACCCGGATGAATCGCCGCCCGGAGGCGGCGCCGTTTTCGACGATGTCCACCACCGGCGGCGGATCGGTGCAATCATCCGGTTTCATCCACCGGCTGGAGTGGCTGTCCCACCCGGTCTCGCCCAGTTCGAAGCCGGAGTTGTAGATCAGGTTGCCCGCCGCAAGGGTTCCGGCAAATGCGGCGGCGGACAGGAGCAGAGTCAGTTTCATGAAGCGGCCTTTCGTATCGTATCGGGTTGCGGCGGGCAACTTGGAGCTTATCCCTGCGATCTGGCATTCCGGCGTTGCATCATGCCATGTCTTGATTCAGGGATAAGCTCCTGCACTCAGTTCGTCAGGGAATAACCCCAGATGTAGTCTTTGTTCCGGGTGGAGACGGCGCCGAAGTGCTTGGTGTCCGCATGCATATCCACGAAGAGCAGATTGGCGGTGTTGCCGGGGTGGCGGTAGTCGATCCGTCCACGCCAGTTGTCCTGGATGGTCTTTTCGAAAATGCCGTACATCGCTTTGCCCGAGGTGGCTTCGTACATTTCATCCCCGCACAGAATCCGCTGGGACGCGCTCCGGTTGTTGTCGATCTTCCGCAGCAGCGGAGTCGTCGCCAGATAGTAGTTGATGCCGTAGTCGACCGCGGAGGAGTAGTTCGCCGGAATCGAGGACGGGCAGTCGAAGGGGCCGACCGGGCGGCGCGCCGCGGCGGCGTCTCCGGCCGGATATCCGTCCAGGGTGGAACCCATATGGCCCATGTCCGCATCGACGCTGTTGTAATAGACCATCAGCTGATCCTGCCAGGTGCGCCAGGGGTTGGGCTGCCGTCCGGTGTTTTCGCTGATCGTGGGAAGCCAGTTTTTGTTGGCGTCGGCATACGAGATGAACATCACGCCGATCTGCTTTTCGTTGCTGACGCATTTGATCGACCGCGCCCGTTCGCGCGACTGATTCAGCGCGGGCAGCAGCATCGAAGCCAGGATGGCGATGATGGCGATGACGACCAGGAGCTCAATCAAGGTGAAATATTTGTTGCGTTTCATATTCAGATCCCTTTCTGATAGTTGTGAATTTTCTCGATTGACTGTCACGTGAAGTTTCCGGATTCTGCTCCTTTATCTGTTTGCTCAAATCAAATCGCAATATACTGCGTACGACTTTTTTTCCGTCGGCCCCGGCTGCCGGAAATCGCTCAGTAGACGATTTCAAAATACGGCGTACCGTACTTGAGCGCCGTGGTATCGAGGGTCAGCTGCAATGTCCCGTTGTCGAACGTCGCCGGAATTTCACATTCGCGTGACCCGTTTACATTGAGAGCATACACTTTGGGCGCTTTCTTCTGCGCGGTTTTCAGTTTCAGAACGAATTTCCCCGAACGGTAGAGCAGCTGAAGTCCGCCGACATCGAGCTCTTCATTGAACGATTCGGTGGAGAAGACCGCCCCCTCGGCGACGGCCATGGTTCCCACGACGAGGAGAATGTCGCCGCTGCGGGAAAGAGTCTGGTTTTTGTCCAGGGAGACCGCGCTGATGGAGCAGGGGATGCTGGCCGATACGATTTCCAGCGCGTCCAGTTTCACCGGCTGGTCCTTCTTGAGGACGGCGCCCTCAAGACGGGGGGAGACGACCGTCATGGTATTGTGCTCCGTGTCGGCGGTGATTTCCCCGGTCTCGCTCTGGAAGATTCCCGCCGCCGCATTGGTGCGGTTGCCGGGAGGAAGAATCTTCTTCTCCTTCAGGGTGGACACCAGGCCGCGCAGGGCGTTGTCCTGTTCGGCGCGCTCCGCCCCGAGCGTGGCGTACATATTCATGCCTTTGACTCCGGAGAAATATTCCGGCTTGATTTCAAGCGCGGCGCCGACCGGTTCCGGCGTGTAGGTCGCACCGATCTTCGTCAGCATGAAAAGCGCGCTGTATCCGCTCCCGATGGCGGCCATCAGGTTGGGGGATTTCAGGATGTCTTCGCCGATCCGGTAATTGACCAGGTGTTTCGCCGTCGCCACGTCGCTGCGCTGCCAGGCAAATGCCGTAAGCAGAGAGGAGAGATTCGCCATCAGGTTGATTCCGTTGTCGAACGAACCGGACCGCAGGGGCTCGTAATAGAGCTCGACGGTATTGGCGTGCGGAGTCAGCGCATTCCACCCCTGGAGCGCGGCATAGGCGCCCATCATCAATCCGGCCTCATGGGAGAACCGGTTGTATGCGGTGTGGGAATACTCGGTCATCAGGAACGGTTTATCCGGCACCCTGGTGGCCGCGGCCCGGCCGAGATAGGAATTTTTCGCGGCAATCGAGGAGCTCTGGGCCACGGAGTCCATTTTCCCCTTGAACCATGAGCCGTAGGTCAGTTTCTGCGGGTAATCGGCCGGAGAGAGTTCCGTCTGGTTGGGGTGGGCGAAATACGTGTGCATCGCCACGACGGACATTCCGGACCGGGCGTCGCCTTCCAGGTTCCGCATGAACATATCCCACTGGGTGACCAGCCCTTTGAACCCGAATTCCTTTGCGGCGTCGAGATAAAACCGGTTCATCTCGGCGATTTTGCCCCGCAGATAGTTCCTGGCGGCATCTCCCTCTTCGGATTGTTCGGTCAGCAGTTCCATAGTGAATGCCCGAACCTGTTCCGGATGTTCCGGGTTGCGGAATTTCCTCCATTCCGGAGTGAATGTGCCGATCGATTTTGCCGAAAACAGATGTTCCTGCTCGTTCAGGAACGTGATCCCGATGCACTGATAGTCGGAGAACAGTTTTTTCCCGGTATAGGGGTTGACATGGTTGATCAGGAATTCGGCTCCGGCTTTCCAGTGCTTCCGGTACTGGTCGGAGATCATGAGCCCGTACCGCATGCTCTCCCGCATGTCGGGGGTCTGAACCGCGGTGGTCCAGGCTCCGCGCGCATCGGTCATCAGGTCGGGCATGAGATAGATGCCGCGATCGCGGCAGCATTTGACGAAGTAGTCGAATCGGTCGAGAAACGCTTTGTCGATCGGCAGCGTCTCCGGAGTCAGGTTCATCGGCACTTCGTGGAGGAATTTGCGATCTTTCCCCGACTTCGGCAGGCCGTTTTTGCCGGTGAGCGCCATATCCAGGAAGTGAATCCGCAGCAGGTTCATCCCATGCAGCCGGATCTGTTCGGTCAGTTCTTCGATCTCCTTGTGGTTCATTGCGAAGAAGTGGTGCTGCCAGCTGCCCGGGGTGAAGTTGAATCCGCGCAGGCGGACGGGTTCGGCAGGGGCGTTTTCAAAGACCAGTTCGCCCTCTTTCGTCGCGATCAGGCGGCCGTTGCGGTCGATGTCGAACTGCGGAAACTGGCGGGAAAGGTCAAGCGCGCTGCCGGGGATGATTTTGAACTGGTCGATCCGCTGCGGCGTGATGTTTTTCCATTCCACCTGATCCATTTTGATCGGGCGCCATTCCCGGTTCGCATGGATTTCCGTGATCCGGTTGATCTTCTCCCGGAACGGAACGGGCCCGCAGATGAATTTCCACCCTTTGGAACCGCTGAGCACTTTTACCACAATCAGGTTTTTCCCTTTTTTCACCGGGAAATTGAATACATGATCGGCCGGACGGGTGGGGGGGACCCGGTTCCCGGTCAGAAGAGTGTCATAGACGCATTTCCCGTTGACGAGAAATTCGAACCAATAGTCCGCCGAACATCCTGCCTGCATCGTGCCGTCTTCGGGCGCGGTGAACTCGTTGAACAGGACCGCCGGCGTCTTTTCCTTGAATGTCCGGTTGAGCGAAGTCAGATCGAGCGTGTTCTCCGTCAGCGATACCGTTTGCGCCTTCGCTCCGCCGAGGTTCTGCGGAATTGCGGTGAGCCGGTCCAGCGAGACTCCGGCGAGGTTGGGCGAGGAGAACACCGTCCAGGACGGATTCAGCGAAAGCGGCAGGGCGCTCTTCATTTTCTCCAGCGTAACCGGACCGACCCGCAAGACGGTTCCCGCCGGGAGCTGCCCGGCCATCAGCATGGGGGTCCGAAGCGGACCGGTGTAATCCTCCCCGGCGGTAAATTCGAATTCCGCTTTGACCCACTCCTTTCCGAAACGAAGCGTCTTTCCGGAGGTCCCGATGGCTTTCCAGGGCGCTTTTCCCTGGGCGCAGCTGACTCCGATCTCCCCGGCCGGTTCTCCCTGAAGGAAAAAGGAGACCCGGTACTTCGTTCCTGTCGAGACCTGCTGATCGGAGGCGAAATTGATTTGAATGCTCCAGGCCGATGCGTTCGGAGCGGTCTCGGATAGCTTGAACTCCCCGCAAGGCCGGTCGTCCGGGGTCCGGACCGAGCCCGGGATTTGGAACGAGACGGTTTTTGCCGGATAGGAAAGCCCCTTCGGTTTTCCCTTTTCAAACGTCCAGCTTCCGAGGGGTTCCGCCGGGCAGCAGAAGGAAAACCCCGCCAGGAGGGCAAGCAGTGTTATTTTTTTCAGCATCAGATCAGCACTTTCTCATTTACAGGTAGGGGAACCAGAACCGGCATACCGAACAGCTCGCATCGCTGGTACTTGCTCCGGAATGCGCGCAGGTGACCGCTCCGTGCCTGACGGAACCGATGTGACCATCGAAATAGAGTACGTTGTTTCTCGCCTGATGGCTCCAAGCGCCGGTGTTCGTGAGACTCAGGTTGAACAGGGCGGATGTTTTCTGAAACTGCGGAAACCCTTCCGTCCAGAATGCGGATGCGGACGGCATTTTGACGCGGTTCAGCTTGTGAACCCAGTAGGCCCCGCTGTTCACATTGGCTTTGGTATTGCTGTCCGTCCGCATCGAGTAAAGGCTGAAGAACCGGATGTGTTTCGGCTTGCTCGCGCAGGTTACGTAAGCGGCACAGGGCAGCCGGCCTGATTTGATCCATGTGGACTGGCATATTTTCGAGATCGGAACCGTACAGTAGTCTGCCGTGCAGACGCCCGCTCCCATGCCGAGCGCCTCCAAGACGTAGGACAAATGGCCGTTTGGGTCGACTTTACCATAACAGTACATATTCCAATTCGGGTCCATGACGGTGATGATTCCGCGGTTGTTGCCCAGATATCCGTTCAGGGCCATACCGAGTTGTTTCATCGTGTTGATGCACGACGTGGTCCGGGCTTTCTCCCGCGCGGCATTCAATGCGGGCAGCAGCATGGAGGCAAGAATGGCGATGATGGCGATCACGACCAGGAGTTCTATCAAGGTAAAATGTTTTCTGCGGTTCATGTAGAGATCCCTTTCTGAATTCTTGAAAATCTTCGATGCATTGCCGCGTGAAACTTCCGGATTTTCCTCCATGTTTCATTGTTTGCAGATACTCAATCGCAACTTACTGCGTACGAACTCTTTTTTCAATTGGCCACGGCTGCCGCAACTTCCTTTTTTTTCCGGAAAGTGTCGGTCATCAGCGACAGGTTGCTGCATTCTTCCCAGAGCCGCGTCATGGCGATCAGCGGATTGTGGCCGAGATAGTCGTGACAGGGGCGGTCGTAGCCCGGCTTGCGGTGGAGTTTCTCCGGTTCGCCGCCGAGTGAATCGTAAAACTCCCAGATCGTTCCGGTCCTTTGGAACTGCTTGGCGGAGGCGTCGAGCGCGCGTTCCAGCAGTTTCTCCGCCGCGTCGAATCGACCGTATTTCATGCAGCCGACGGCTGCCCAGCAGGTCATGCTGTTCCAGGCCGGTCCGCGCCACATGCGCGGCTCGAACGCGGGTTCGCAGACCGCCACCGAAGAGAGCGGGTGAACGGTGAAAAAGCGCTGCGGCTCCAGCAGGTTTTCATCGATCGCCCGTTCCGCCTGTTCCGGCGAAGCCGCTCCGGTTACCAGCGGCCAGATCCCCTCGATGCTGAGGCGGCGCAGTTCCGGGTTCCCGACGCTCCAGCCGTCGTGGAAGAATCCGGTCTCCGCGTCGAAGAACGACGATTGAATCAGCGTCTGGAGCTGTTCGGCTTTTTCCCGGTACTCGTTCCGGTTCGCCGGGGAGATCCGCTCCGCCCAGCGTGCGGCATGACGGTAGAGCCAGAACACATGCGAGGTCGCGTCGACCGCGGCCCGGGAATCGGGGAGGCTCCGGTCGAAGCGGATTCCCTCATCCACCCCGCTCTCCCAGCAGGCGTCGTAAGTGTAGAAAAATCCGCCGTTTGCGCTTCTCCGACGGGCTTCATACCATTTGATGTTGCGGCGGAGCGGTTCGAAACACTCGGCGGCGAACCGGTCGTCGCGCTGCAGCCGGCAATACTCTTCCACCGCATAGACCCAGACCGGAGGATGCCCCTTGAGATTCCAGGCCGGGGGATCGCCGCCCATCCAGATGCTGCCGGGGAGCAGGCCGTCCGCCTGCTGCATGGAAAGCACGTTGCGAATCTGGTTCGCCGCATGTTCCGGCTCGACCGGCAGGGAATCCATGACGGCGTGCACGATATCCCAGTGTCCGAACGCGGGCCCGGAGGCATAGCCCGGCCCGATCTCCTCCCACGGGAGCGAAAGCGGAAACCGGGGCGCCTTGATCGAACGTCCGTGCAGTCCCGCCACGTACCGCAGCATCGGGCGCCAAGCACTCCGGCCGATCCTTCCGGCCTCTTCTTCCAACTGGTCCAATACATATCTCACGATCAACCTCGCTCTCTTTTTTCTATATATATTTTGGCTCCATATTGAAAAATAAACAACAGCAGTTTATAGTTAAAATATACGTTATTGTTTCAAATTCATATGCAGGGAGCCCGGATGAGGTCAATTGGAAATCCCCGGCGGATCACGGAAAAACACGAAGGCGAATCCATCCTAGGCGGCACCGATGTCGGCAAGTTTCCGCGGCACCATTTCATTTTGAATTCGAACATCGAATTCGAAAGCCGCTGGCCGCTCAAGGTGATCGTCTGCGGCGACGACGAATGGGTCGATGGCTGCTCGCGTTATCGGAAGAAAACCAACATCTTCAGCCTCGAGCTGATCTGCGAGGGAAGTCTCGAATTCACCCAGCGCGGCAACCGGTATCATGTGGGGGCGGGCGAACTGCTGGTGATCCAGCCCGGCGCGGACTACCAGATGGCCGCGCGGGAATATTGCCGCAAGAAGATCATGATCATCGGCGGTTATATGCTTCCTTCGCTGCTTTCGGCGGGAGGCTGGGCGGAGGTCGATACCCTCCGGCCCGCCGACCCGGAACTGATCGCCGGATATTTCGACCGGGTCTACGAAGCCGGGGACGAGCGTTCTCCGGGGTATCTCAATTTCAGCTCGTCGCAGGCCTATCAGCTGCTGCTGGAATTGGCCGCCGACATCAAAGTCGCCGGGATGCCGCCTGAATTCAACCGGATTCTCGGCTACCTCGAAGAAAATCTCATCGGCAACCCGACCGCGGAGACCATCTGCGAACGGTTCGGCATCAGCCGGAGCACGCTTTTCCGGATGTTCCGTAAATACTTCGACTGCTCGCCCGCCGATTACCTGATCCGCAAACGGCTCCAGATCGCCCGCGACCTGCTGGCGCAGTCGCATTACTCGATCAAGGAGATCTCCACCCGGCTGGGATACGCCAACCAGTTCTTCTTCTCCAACCAGTTCAAGGCGAAATATCAGCTCTCGCCGCGCGCCTTCCGCGAATCCATGTCGCAGAAAATGTGACACGGTTCCGGGGGCGATCTGCCATGCCGGACGGCCTGCGCCCGGCATTCCTTTTTTCTGGAAAAGATTCGTTTGCCTATTGACATTCCATGCGTTTTTAGGTATAATATAAACATGATTGCATAAACATGTATAGAAAAGGATGGAGTTCCATGCCGAAAATCGCATACAGCGCCGTGTACGAAGAGCTTTGCCGACGGATCGAGGGGCGGATGCTGCAGCCCGGCCAACTGATGCCGCCCGAGAACAAGCTGGCCGAGAAATACGAGATCAGCCGGACCACGGCCCGGAAGGTTCTGCAGATGCTGGCGGACAAGGGGCTGATCGTCAGCAAGGCGGGTGTCGGCTGGGAGGTTCTGCGCTCGACTCCGAATCCGGACGGACACAAGCGGCAGTTGACGATCGGAGTTGACTCCATCCTGCCGGACTGGGGATTTTATTACCATAAGCATCTGATGCAGGGAATCAGCGACGCGGCGCAGCGGACGAACTGCCGTCTGGAGATGGTCGATGTCAACGATGTGGAAAACCTTTCGCGCCGGAACATCGACGGAATGCTGATCATGTGGGGGCGCGACGAGTTTTTTCCGAACTACGCGGAGTTGGCGGAGAGCGGCAAGCCGGTGGTGATGATCAACCGGCAGCCGTCTTCGCGCCGGATATCGACGTTTTCGGTGGATTACACGCAGGAGGCGAGACGCGCGGTCGAGTATCTGCTGCTTTGCGGACACCGCGACATCGCACTGGTCGGCGGCGGGTATTCGCCGTCGATGGAACAGCGCCAGAACGGATTCTATCAGGCGTTCGCCGCCCGGAACCTGCCGGTTCCGGAACATCTGATCTGGCACGACCTCAATGTCGACGTCCTGTCCGGAATGCTGAAGAAGCATCGCCCGACGGCGGCTTTCTTCCTGTTCGGAATCCTGATCCCCACTTTCGTCATCGCGTCGGAACGGGTCGGAATGCGGATTCCGGACGACATTTCGATTCTCTGTTTCGACGATATGACCGACAACCCGGTCATCGATTTTCCGATCAGCTGCATTCGCATGCCGCTGTACCAGATGGGGGAGGCCGCGTTCCTGCATACTGTCCAGCGGATCGAGAAGCCGGAGACCCGGGTGTGCTCCCGTATCTTCGGGGCCGATTTGTGCATCAACTCAAGTTGCCGATATCACAAGGAGATCTGACCAAATGAGAACCCTTTCGCCGAACCGTTTTACACTGATCGAGCTTCTGGTTGTGATTGCGATCATCGTCATTCTCGCGGCCATGCTGCTGCCCGCGTTGAACAAGGCGCGCGACCGGGCGCGGATGACCCGGTGTATCAATAATTTGAAACAGCTGGGCAGCGGAATCGCGCTCTATGCCGGAGATTACAACGGCTGGTTCCCCTATGCGCCGACCGGCTCGAACAACAACGATAATGTGCTGGGCACGCATCGCTTCCGCCAGGCGAACAACAACTATGCGATGGGGAAGGCGCTGTGCGAAACCCGATACGTCGGCGCCAAGACCTTCGAATGCCCGAACCGCACCGCCGACGCCGTGGCTCCGAACCTTTACGACATGTCTTATGCGGCGAAGTATTGCTCCAGCTGGCTGCTCTCCAGCTACCGGTTCAACCCGTTCCGCTTCGAAGACGTGTACGGACGCTGGAGCGAGAACCAGACCAGCAGCTACCGGCTGATCCAGCCCGGCCGGGTGATGGCGGCGGATGAGTTCGTCTCCCTCAACAAGCAGTTCCACGCCCACCTGTTCCAGTCGAACCTCCTGTATCAGGACGGAGCCGTGCGGACAGTCAACAACCGCACCGCCAAACAGTGGGAAACCTACGCCTCATACAATATGTGCCTGTGGTTCCATTCCTATCGCCGCGGCAACTGAGTGTTCACAGAGAAGAGAATGTTGCAATGAAAAAAATCCGCCTGATGATCGCCGTGCTCGCCGCTCCGCTGGCCTGTTTCGCCTTTCCCGCCGGGTTCCGGATTTCCGCCGAGGGCGGAATCGATGCCGGGAGCGGCATCGGGATGGAACTGATGACCTACCAGAACTGGAAACCGACGTTCCAGAAACCTCCCGCGCTTGTTCCGCTTGAAGGGTATCCGAAAAGCGAAGCCGACCGCTACGAGCTGAAGGCCGGCTGGAAGCTGCTGGACGGGTTCGAATACCGGGTGAGCGAAGTCGTCGAAGCGTCCGGTCCCGATGCCGTGACGGTCTCCTATCGGCTCGAAGCCGATCGCAAACTCAACGGCACGCTGGTGCTCAATGTCAGCATCCCGGTTGCCGAGGCCGGGGGGCGCGCCTGCACCGTCGACGGGGAGACCGTCGAGTTGCCGCGCAACGAAAAGGAGTTCAAGTCCCGAAAATGGAACGGGGCGAAACTGGTTTCATTCCCGCTCTCCAGCCGGACTCTGACGCTGGAGGGCGATCTGCGGTTCGAATTGTTCACCTCCGCCAACGCCTACCGGCTGAGGATTTACCCGAAGCGGACGCAGAACGGAGGCGAGACGGCGGAACTTTCCTTCCGGCTTGTTTCGCAGCCGGGCGGCGTCGACGCGGCCGTCGGCCGGGCGCTTTCGGCGATGGATGCGCGCCATCCCCGGATTCTGCTCCGGGATTTCGACGGGATCGCCGCCGCGGCGCGGACTCCGTGGGGGGAGGCGCTCGGGAAACGGATCGTCGGCAATGCCGACGCCCTGCTGACGCTTCCTCCGACAGAGCGGGTCATGCAGGACCCGCTCCGCATGTCGCAGACCTCGCAGGAGATTGAGCTCCGCATCCATACGCTGGCCGTCGCCCATGCGCTGACCGGCGATCCCCGCTATGCCCGGCGCGCGATCGACGAGATGCTCAACGCCGCCGCCTATCCGGACTGGAACCCCAAGCACTTTCTGGATACCGCCGAGCTTACCTTCGCGGTGGCCCTCGGCTATGACTGGCTCTACGACCGGATGACCGCGGAGGAGCGCCGGACAATCGCCGCCGCGATCCGCGACAAGGGAATTCTCCCTTCGTTTCAGAACTCTCGCGACATGTGGTGGGTGTCGACCACGAACAATTGGAACCAGATCTGCCACGGCGGATTGATCGCCGGAGCGCTGGCGATCGCCGAGCTGGACCCGGAGCTGGCGCGGAAGACCATTGTCCGGGCGGTGGTCCGCCTTCAGAACTCGGTCTCCTACTCCTGCAATCCCCGCGGCGCCTATCCCGAAGGGCCCGGTTACTGGGTCTACGGAATGGACTACGCGACCCTGGCGCTCGATATGCTGGACCGGGCGCTGGGGACGAGTTTCGGGCTGGCGGAGATTCCCGGCCTCGCCTTTTCCGGAGACTATATGCAGGCGATGACCGGCCCCTCCGGGCTGATGTTCAATTGCGCCGACATCCACACCTATGCGAAGCGGCAGTTTTCCTACGCCATGTTCAGTCTGGCCCGGCGGTTCGGGCGGCCGGACTATTTGCGGCCGTGGGAGGTCGCGATTCTCGAACAGTACGGCCGGGCGCCATCGGCCCGGATCGACGACGAAAAACTGCTGCCGCTGGTCATGACCTGTCCGCCGGCTTCGGAGAAGGAGGCGCGCCCCGCGCCGCTCTCCTATTTCAGCGGCGCAAAAGCCGCCTCGCCGATCGCGGTGATGCGCTCTGACTGGACGCCGCGCGCCGTCTACTTCGGCATGACCGTCGGCAACCCGGCGCGGAATCACGGCCATATGGACTGCGGCGCGTTTCTCTATGAAAGCGACGGCGTCCGCTGGGCGATGGACCTCGGCGCGCAGAACTATGCCAAGCTGGAAAAGGTTGTCACCCTCTGGGACATGAATCAGAACAGCAGCCGCTGGTCGGTCTTCCGGTACGGGATGGAGAGCCACAACATCCTGCGGTTCGGGGACCGGGCGCAACTGGTCCGCAATTCCGGGAAAATCGTCGAAGCGACCGATCGCACCATCGTCGCCGATCTCACCGCGGCCTATTCCGACTCCGCCGGAGAGGTTGTCCGAAAGGCGGAATTGCTGGAAAACCGAACGCTTGTGCTCTCCGACCGGATCACCGGAATCAGGGAAAACCTGCCGGTCCGCTGGCAGATGTGCACCCGGGCCGAGGTGGAGCCGCAGCCGGACGGTTCTTTGCTGCTCCGGCAGAACGGCGCGACGCTCCGCCTGGAAAAAAGCGTGCCGTCCGCCTGGGAGATCGTTCCCGAAGAACAGCTTCTCAAGCCCTATGACCAGCAGACCGGGAAAGTGAAAATGCTGCGCTTCGCCGTGACGCCCGATGCGCAGGGCGCGGTGAGTTTCTCCGTCAGATTCATTCCCGGGTCCTGAGCCGGAGAAAAGGCGCGGCCCTGCCGCTTTTCGGCCGGACCGGATATCCCGCCGTATCAACGGCCTCTACATCGGTTGTCCGTCCTCCTTTTTTAGCGGGAATGATTTCTTTTTTGATTGAAATCTCAATGCGGGCAGGATACTATAATTCAATTGGTCCCCGAATCCTGAACCGGAATCACTGGAGAACGAAATGGAATCGTTGGAGAATGCCGACGGCGCGGAACCGGCGGCTCCGCCGCAGAAGAAGCTGTGGCACGCGGGAAGCCTGACTTATACCGCCGGAGGCCTGGTACTGCTGGGGTTCTGGCTGCTGTGGGGTGATTTCCCCTGGGCGTTGAAGGATCGCGCGGTCGGCCCCGCCGCGACGCTGCTCATCAAGCGGATCGGCGTTTCTGAATTCGTCTATGGATTGGTGATCGTCTCGTTTCCGAATTTCACCAATTTGTTTCTCTCGCCGATCATCAGCTATCTTTCCGACCGGCACCGCGGACGCTGGGGGCGGCGGATTCCGTTTCTCTTGTTCACCACGCCGTTCATCGTCGCCGGGCTCTTTGTCCTTGGTTATACCGTGGTTCTGGGCGGCTGGCTGCATGGACTCATCCCTTCGATTCCGGTTCATGCCGCGCAGCTGGTCTTTTTCTGCATCGCCTGGGTGCTGCTGGATTTCGGGACCACGCTCTCGTCATCCCTGTTCAGCGCGCTGGCCAACGATGTGATTCCGCATGAGTTGCTGGGGCGATTTTTTTCTCTGTTCCGAATGGTCAGCCTCGGCGCGGGGATGATCTTCAACGCCTGGCTGATCGACAAAGTCGAGACGCACACCCCGATCATCTTTCTCGGAATCGGTACATTGTACGGCGTCGGATTGCTCTCGCTTTGCTGGCGGGTGAAGGAGGGGGGCTATCCCCCGGTTCAGGAGGAGCCGGCAGGAGTTTCCGGGCAGTACGCGCAATCGGTTTTTCTGCGGGTGATGCGTTCGGTCATCGTCTATTTCCGGCAGAGTTTTTCGCTCCCCTATTACCGCTGGTATATGCTTTCCCAGGCGGCGGCGATGCTCGCGTTTGCTCCGATCAACTTCTTTTCGATCCAGTACGCGCAGAAACTGGGGATCGGGATGGACCGGTACGGACTCTTTCTGGTGGCCACCTATTTGTTTTCTTTTGTCGCCAGTTATTTTTTCGGCATGCTTTCCGACCGCTTCAATCCGCTGCGCTGCGGACTGGTCGGGCTGGCGGCCTACCTTGTCCTGATGGCGGCGGGGTGGGGATTTCTGGCCGATGCCGGATGGTTCGGGCCGATTTTCATCCTGCACGGAATCATCTCGGGGAGCTACTTTACCGCGACGGCTTCGCTCGGGCCGCGGCTGCTGCCCAAGGCTCTGTTCGCCCAGTTCTCTTCGGCGACCGGAATCGTCATTGCGATCGGTTCGATGATCGCCGGTCCGGTGATCGGCATGGCCATCGACTGCCTGGACCACGACTACCGCTGGCTGTTCCTGTTCGGCGGGGCGATCACCCTGACCGCGTTTCTGCTGCTGATCAAGGTATACCGGGACTACCTGCGATTCGGGGGGGACAAGGCTTATGAGCCGCCGATGCCGGAATGATTCCGGCGGGTTACCCCTGTTTCCGGGCGGGATAGAAGGTGCCGGGCAGCAGGATGCGGGAAGACTCCGGGTTGCCGGTCGCCGCGGTGTGTCCGGCCAGACGGCCGATTTCCGCGACGGGCATGGCGATCAGGTTGATCCCGTAGAGCAGCGGCTCGGTGTTGTCCGCGAAGAGCAGCAGATTTTCCGGTGTCGGAAAGAGTTTGAGAGCCGGTTCGAGCAGGGCCTTGCTGTTGAGCAGGATGAGCGCGTTCATAAGCTCGGCGCGGAGTTCCCCGGCGGCGGCGGTCATCGCCGCTTCGAGCGCCTGAACCGGCAGTGAAATCCGCCGCAGCGGCATCTGCTCGCCGAGGATGTGGCGGATTCCCTCCTCGCGGCTGCGGGCCAGCCCGGAATCGGACTCCTGCAGGAAGAAGAGGATTCGCCGCGATCCGTTCTGCAGCGCGAACCGGGCGGCGGTTTCGCCGTCCTTCTCGTGATCGCCGGAGATGACGTTGACGCCGGGGTGGCGCATCAGGCGGTTGATCACCGTGACCGGGCGTCCGGCGTCGGCGAGCGTGCGGATCACCTCCTGCTCCGCCCCTTCCGGCGAAAGCCAGATCGACGGCGGCGCGTCTTCCGGCAGCAGTTCGAGCAGGAGTTTGTCGCTGAACTGTTCGATGGTGAGGTTGGCGCCGAGCTTGTTCAGGCTCCCGCAGATGCCCTGCACGGTCATGCCGAAGTAGTTGTCGCCGCTCCAATCCTTCCAGTCGCGGCGGATGACCAGCTTGATCCCCGACGCGATCCGCGGGCGCGCATCTTCCCGGTTGCGGAAGAAGGAGCCTTTCCCCGGGCGGCGCACGACCAAGTCGTTCTCCACCAGATAACTCAGCGCCTTGTGCACCGTCGGGCGGCAGACGCCGTAACGGCGGCAAAGCTCCCGCTCGGGAGGAAGTTGCGCCTCCCCGGTTTCCCGGAAGTGCATCAGCAGGTCCTCCCGGATCTGCTGATAGATCGGCTTCTGCGCGTTGTTTCTGAAAGCATCCATATAATCTGGTTACCTTACCTTACCATTTTTCTCTCTTAATTGTAACATATTCCCGGGTGTTTGTCAAGAGCATTTCCCGTTTTTTTGCGTAATTTCTTGCTGTTTTGCTTTTTTTTTCGTTTTGCTATTGACATTCCGTGTTCTTTATGGTATAATTTTGGTAAGGTATGGTAAGGTCAGTGACAAACCCAATCGCAACAGGAGGAAAGAAATGAAAAGAATCCGGTTTACGTTGATTGAACTCTTGGTGGTGATCGCGATCATTGCGATCCTGGCTTCGATGCTGCTCCCGGCTTTGAACCAAGCGCGGGAATCCGCACGGAAGACGACCTGCATCAACGTCCTCAAGCAATACACCATGGCGGGCAGTCTGTATGCGGCGGCGCACGACGATTACTGGGTTCCGGTGACCCCCTCATGGATGCTCAACGACGCATTCCGCCAGGCGCTTGGCACATTTACGATTCCCTCCGATGTCACCGAAACGAATAAGAAGAAACTGTTCGCCACCGGTCTCTTGTGTCCTTCGTCCAAGGGCGGGATGAACCGGGAAGTTGTCAAGGATTCCATGACCGGCGGCCGGGCGGATTTCAGTTTCGGCGCGTCCTACTACACGCTCTACGTGGGCCAATCCTGGGTGGGAACGGCGTTCAAAGTAACCAAACTGGCGCGTCCCGCCCGTTCGGCCGCTTTTGCCGACGCGCTGGACCACCTTCTTTATAATTACGATCCCTACAACTCAACCAGCGGATATTTCACGCTGGGCCGGGAAGATGCGCTTACCGGCAAGGGCATTCTCGCCTACCGGCATCGCGATCATATCAATCTGGGCTTTTACGACGGGCATGCCGACAGTTTGAACTGGAACGCCATCAAGACGTTGATCGATTCGAAGTCCACGCATCCGTTCAACTACTTCTACGTCAAGTAAGAAAACTCTGGAGACCTCATGAAACGCTTTGGCCTATCCGCCCTTTTTGTGCTTGGCGCGATGATTCTCGGGGCGGCGGAGATTCCGCCGTTCTACCCCGAACTCGGCCCGGAAATTCCGTTCGGTTCCACCACTGTCTCCCAATCGGAGGTCGCGGTCGGCGGCGTCAAACCGGGTTCTTTCACCGCCGTCCGTTCGTTGGACGGCGATGACTGGAAGATCCTGCCGCCGGTCCGTGCGGCGAAACCGTTCGCCGACAACGTCGATCTCGACAAGGGGTATCAGTCTCCCGGATTCGACGATTCCAAGTGGGAGGCGATCGCCGTCCCGCTCGACTGGTACCGCAAGTATCCCGACGCCTACCGGCGCAATGAACCGTATGTGAAGGGGTTCTATCGTAAGACCTTCGAACTCTCCGAAAAAGAGATCGCCGGGAAGCGGGTATTGCTCCGCTTCGGCGTGATCGGTTACGACGGGCTGGTGTTTGTCAACGGCAAGGAAGTCGGGCGGCATCAGGGGGATTTTACGCCCTGCGAATTCGACGTCACCGATGCGGTCAAGCCGGGCAAAAACGTGCTGGCGATCCGCGTGCTCACCGATTTCGGAACCACCCACGGCACTGTTCCGGCGGCGAAACACATCTACGGTTCGCAATGGGGCTGGGCCAACATCAAGGGCGGTCTGTGGCAGAGCGTGGAGCTGGCGATCGTTCCGCCGGTCTACATCGAGTCGATGCTGATTTCACCGGAACTCGCAAATAATTCCATCCGTGTCGATTACACCATCGACAACCGTTCCGGGAAAGCGTTCGAAGGGACGCTGAAACTGAACGCCGTCACCGCGCTCAAGGCCGATCCGAACCGTCCGGCGGGGAACGCCGAACTCGCCGTCTCGCTCAAGCCGGGCGTCAACACCGGGAATGCCGTGGTCAAGCTCGACCATCCTGTCCGCTGGTCGCCGGAGAATCCGTTTCTCTATTACCTCGCTGCGACGCTGGAAGACGGCGGCAAGGCGGTCTCCGGCGCGGTGGAGCGGTTCGGCTTCCGCGAATTCAAGATCGTCGACGGCAAATTCCATCTGAACGGCGAACGCATCTACCTCTTCGGCGAAAACATCCGCTCGGTCGATTTCGGCGGGCGCGGCACGACGCCGGAGGAAGACCGTAAAAGGCTCTTCGATTACCTGGCCGGTTTCAAACGGCAGGGCGTCAACATCATCCGCAACGCCCACCTGCCGATTCTGCCGGTCGCCCTCGAACTCGCCGACGAACTCGGACTCATGGTCTACGACGAATGGGGCTGGAGCTTCACCAATCTGCTCGACGAACCCGCGTTCCAGGCCAGCAACGACCGCGAACTCGCCGAGTTCGTGAAGCGCGATTACAACCACCCGGCGGTGGTGATGTGGAGCGGCGCGAACGAAGTCCGGCACCGCGACAAGCCCGATGTCAAGCGCCAGCTCGACCGGCAGATCGACAACTTCCGCAAGTTCGACCGTTCCGGCCGCCCGGCGGGGGCGTTTTCCGGCTCCGCCTCGTGGTCGAGCTACGGCGCCGAGCCGCTCAACACCGATTTCCTCGATCTGCACAGCTATTACGGGCTCTCCTCGGGTTCGTGGACGCAGTGGAACAAGGTGATCGACCGCATGTACGACGAGTCGCTCAAGCACTATAAGGTCTCCGGCGACGTCATGTCGTGGCCCTATATCATCTGGGAATGCGTCGGGTTCACCTGGGGAGGCAAGCTCGATAAAAGATTTAAAGTGAACGACATGGCGCGGTATGCGAAATACGCCCGCACCCCCACCACCTGGGCGGAGGGCAACGGGATCGGTTATGCCGGAACCATCGGACTCGCCGCTGCGCTCGACCCGGCGCGCGGAATGGATTACGGCAAGGCGCTCTTCGGGCACCGGCTGCTGGAACTCGCCCGGCAGAATCCGCGGGTGGACGGTTTCGCGCCGTGGCAGCATGCGACCGGCTTCCGCCCGGCGACCGTCTGGAACCAGCCGGTATTGGCCGGAATCCGCAACGCGCAGGGGTTGCCGCCCTCGAACTTCTTCGCCGGACGCGAAGAAAAACGCGAACTCTTCGTCGTCAACAGCACCAATCGCGGCATCGAAAACGCCTCGGCCAAGGTCTGGTTGGTCGCCGCCGACGGCCGGGAAATTCCGCTGGCGGAATGTTCCGGCATCTCGGTCGCGCCGTGGAAGACGACGGTGATTCCGCTTCAATTCCGGCTGCCCGCCGAGGCGCTGAATCGCGCCCAGCTCCGGGTGCGTCTCTGCGATGCGCAGGGCAAAGAGCGTTCGCGCAACTTCTACAGCGTCTATGTCGGCGACGAAGGGGTGCTTACCAAGCCGCTCAAATCGGCGGAGAAACTCGCGCTGATCGATTTCGGGCGGGTGGACGAACTGAAGCGGATTCTCGACGCGCTGCACGTTCCTTATACGGTCGTTCCGGCGGAGAAGCTCGATTCTGCATTCACGGCGGCGATCATTCCGCCGGGCGTGAAGGACAAGACTTACCGCTTCGACACCAAACGGCTGGATGCGTGGATGCAACAGGGCGGCAAGCTGCTGGTGCTGGAACAGCCGAGCGGCGTGGGCGGCATTCTCGCCGGCGTCCAGACGGTCAATTCGCCGCTGGCTTTCGCCGACCTTGTCTTTCCGGCGCACCCGGTGTTCGCCGGGCTCGACCAGCGCAACTTCGATTTGTGGGAGAACCCGGAGGAAGGCAGGGTGATTTCTGCCGCGCTCTTCCCGTTCAGCACCAACGCGATCGCGGTCCGCGGTCCGCTGCTCGGCAGCCAGAATGTCGAAAACGCGATCACCGAAGCGCTGATCGGCAAGGGCCGCATCTTCTGGAGCCAGCTCGATGCCACCGGGCTCTGGGGCGTGGACAGCTCGGCTTCGACCTATCTCTGGAACGTGCTCGACTACATGCTCTCCGGCGGCAAGCCGTTCGCCAAGGCGACTGAGCTGGCGCGCGACGACCGGACGACTTTCTCGATTCCGGCGGGGCGTGAACGCTTCATCGACCTGCGCAAACAGGCCAACCGCGGCTTCCGCGACGACGGCAACGACACCGGCTGGACCGGGCAGGGGACCAACGACTTCCGCAACATGCCGGTCGGAAAGCAGACGGTCAACGGCGTGGAGTTCGAAATCATCGACCCGGCGAAGAACGGCGGCAAGGGGTGTCTCGCCGTGCGCGGCAGCGACAAGCCGAACTTCCCGGCCCGGATCGAGGGAATTCCGGTCAACGCGAAAGTGGCCCGGTTCTTCTTCCTCCACACCTCCGCCTGGAAGGGCGCCGAGGCGGGCTGCTACCGGATTCACTATGATGACGGCGCCACCGAGGATTACATGCTGATTCAGGGCCGGAACATCGGCGACTGGTGGAACACCGCCCGGCTGCCGGAGGCGTTGCCCGGAATCGTCCGCGCCAACCCGCTCACCGAATCGGTGGGCACCTATATGGCGGTCTGGGAGAATCCGTACCCGGACAAGACGGTCGTTTCGATGGACTTCCTGGCGGCAGGCCAGAGCCGGAACATCGATTACCTGCCCGGCCGCGCTCCGGTGCCGGTCCTGGTCGCGGTCACGGCGGAACTGGCCGGGGAGAACCCGCTCCCGGTGAGCCCGGCCTGGAAGGGCAGCGGACGCAACGGCGTCCCCGCTCCGAAAGTCGCCGTGGACGGCGGAACGGCGAAGATCGCGTTCCCCAAAGTGGATTCGCCGGAGAAGGATTTCTTCTGCTTTGCGATGACCAAGTTCGACGCCGCGAAGTTCGACCCCGCCAAACACCGTTATCTGGTGATGACGGTGCGGAGCGATTCGCCGGGCGGGCTTGACGTGGTGGTTCCCGAACGCAACTGGAGCGGCTCGCTGCGGTTCAGCGTGGAACTCGACGACCGCTTCAAGGAGTTCCGCAAGCTCCGCCTCGACCTCGGCACACAGCCGAAAAATCTGCTCAAAGGCGACAAGACGCTGCGCGGCGAACTCTTCCTGATGAACGGGGAGAACAAGCGCTTCTACTTCCCGCGCCCGGCGGTGACGGTCGAAGTCCGCGACGTCCGCTTCGAGTAACTGAGCGTTCCCTTCGCCCGTCTCCATTTCCGGAGGCGGGCGTTTTTTTTGTTTAGAGCAGACGTTTGAAAAAATCAGAATTTTTCAATAGACAGGCATTTTTTATAACTAGACAGGGATGTATAATTAATTTCAGATGCGGGAGAGTCGCTTCCGGTCATAATGGAAAAAGGCGAAAGAGGGCTTGTCATGCGGTTGCCGGTCAAACGGACGGAGATTGCGGAAACCATCCGCGGGCGGATCAGGACGGGAATTTATTCCGCCGGAGAACGCATCCCGACGGAGCCGGAATTGGCGCGTACCCTCGGCGTGGCGCGGGAAACCCTGCGCGGCGCGCTCTCTCTTCTCCATACCGAAGGGCTCATTCAGCGAGTTTCCGGGGAAGGGACTTTTGTCGCCGGGCACTCCGACCGGAAACGGAAGACGCGCGATGTCTTTCTGCTGATTCCCTGTTTTGATTACTTTGTCAAGTCGGATTACCAGACACGTACCGCTTTGAGCGAAATCCTCACCGGGTGCCTGAGCGAATCCAATTACAGGAACGCCCACATCGTAACGCTCCCCATCACCTTCGACAACGACCTCGAAAACATCGACTGGGGAGCGCTGGAGCGTCTTCCGGACGGATGCCGGGTCATCTTTTACAACAACTGGTGTCCTTCGATCTACGGGCTGCTGCAAAAGAAAAACTGCCGCGTCGTCAACATTCACTATCTGGCTTACGAAGGGCAGCCGGCGGACGCTCTTCTCTCGCAATGGGCCTCCTGCTGCGCCGATACCCGGGGGGCGGTGTGCGACTCCGTCAGGATGCTCCGACAGCGCGGCTGCCGGAATATCGCCATCGCCGAAGCCTTTCTCGACGACAGATACAATCCGGCGAAAAGCGGTTATCTCGACGGAATCGCCCTGCACAATCCCGATCAGAAACCGATTATGCGGGACATCGGCGGTTATCAGGACCCTTCGATGCAGTTCCGCGGCCCGCTGGGAGAACTTTACCGGAACCAACCGTTCGACGGACTGATTTTCGGCATTCACGACGATCTGCAAGTCGATTATCGCCATTCGCTCAACTGGAATCTGGGACTTCCCGAGGAGGTGAGGGTCATCACGATCTTTCCTTACGAATACAACCGGAACTGGATGCCGCATGTGCCCTGTTATATGTTCGACTACCGGGAGATGGCGCAAACGGCCGTCCGCTTTCTCTTCTCTGACGAATATGAGCCGGCGAAGTATGTGTTCAACCATTGCTTTCAGTATCTGGAGGAGGAAGAGAGTTGTGTCGGAACCGGATAAGCTCTTAATCGGATCGCCGCTTGTCGTTTCATCAATTAAAGCCGGGAAAGGAACCGCAAATGAGAAAACCATATTTTACTCTGATTGAACTTCTTGTCGTGATCGCGATCATCGCCATTCTCGCCTCCATGCTTCTGCCCGCGTTGAATCGGGCCAGGGAACGGGGGCGGGCCGCCACGTGTGTGAACCAGGAGAAGCAGATGGGGCTGGCGATCCAGAGTTATGCCAACAACTACAACGGTTATCTTCTTCTCAGCGGCGACAAATGGCCCGAGCTTCTCGCCCGTGAAATCAATCCGGCGGTGAGTTGGAGCTGGGGGTGGCCGACAGGAACCCCCAGTCAGATCAAAACGCTGTTCCTGTGTCTGTCGAACCAGGAGCAGCTCACCTGGGGAAGTACCTATGTTTACAACGCGCGGTTCAACTTCAACCGCTGGGCGCCGACCTACCGGGCATACAAATTCAGCCGGTTGAAAAATATCACCCAGCTGATGCTGCTGATGGATGGAATCACCCGGCGCGGCAGCACTCAGAGCAACAATTTCGATTACAGCATGGGCCACGCCTCCTTCATTCACGGCGGCTGCTGCAACGTGTTGCTTGGCGACGGTCACGTGAAGAATCAAAACCGTGCGCTGCTTCAGCATAACTATGACAAATATATCGGCTGGATGCCTAACCCGTAATTTGGAGAGTTCCATGATGAGACGAATGATGGTTTTCCTGCTTTTGGCCTGCTGCGGAACGCTGTTTGCGGAAGATGTCCTGAAGAATGGAGATTTTGAGCAGAAATTCCAGGGATGGGACTACCCTTACTGGGAGAAAAAACCGATGCCGGGAACCGTTGTCACCGACGTGGTCTACGGCGGAAAGAATGCCTTCCTCTTCTTCCGGGAAGGCGACAAGGGCAACTATATTTACACCCCGGTCAAACTTGAACCCGGAAAAACCTGCCGGATCAAACTGGCAGTCAAATCCGAGGGCGCTCCCGAAAACGATCTTTTCGTTCGGCTGTTGCTCTACAAAAAAGACCCGAAAACCGGGAAGGACGTTCCCGCCGGATTCGCCTGGGGAGGAACTCCCGACAACAAACTGATCCAGACCGGCGGGACCCATGACTGGAAAGAATTCGTGTTTCAGGTCAATTCCGCGAATTTCAAGCCGGAAATCACCGGGGCCGCCCTTTTTATCTATCGGAGCAACAACGGGACCGGGAAGATTTATCTCGACGAGGTTTCCGTGGTGCCCGTCGAAACAAAACCTCCCGCTCCGAAGGAGCAGGCGACAGGGAAGGGCGGCGCGACCGCCCTTTTTTCTCCCGCGAAAAACCTCTGGCCGGCCGACAGCTCCTTTGAAACCGGCAGTATCGGCTTCGCCCTGCCGCGCGATTCGGCGCAGGCGTTTCACGGCGGAACCTCGCTCCGCATGGATTCCGGTCTTTCCGAGGCGGGAAGCAGCGAATTTTTTCAGTTGATGAAGCCGGGCAAGGCTTACACCTTCAGTTTCGCGATTCGGGCGGCCCGCTCGACCCGCATGGAGTTCTACGCGGTCAACGACAGCTACACCCATGCCGCACAGAAAACCTTCGAGGCCGGACCCGAGTGGAAGCGGATCGATGTTCCGCTTCAGGGCGGCGGCCGGACCACCGGGTTGAGTTTTAATTTCCGAAAGCCGAAGGATGCCGTCGTCTGGCTGGACGCGCTCCAGTTCAACGAAGGTGGCGCCGCCCTCTATGTCCCGGAAGCGCCGCTGGCCGTCGGCATGGACCCGGTGGAACCGAACGGGCAGACGCTGTTTTGCTCGCCGGAGAAACTGGTCCGCACGGTCTCCGTCCGCAACAATGACGGTGTTCCGCGAAAAGTGAGGGTTACGGCCGAGCTGGAACCGGCTTTCGGCGAAAAACGGGAACTCTTCCTTGCCGAACCGGAATTGCAGTCGGGCGAAGTGTTTCGGCGCGAGGTCGTGCTGCTCCCGGAACAGAAACGGGGATATTACGTCGTCCGCCTCGCCGCCGAATCGGGCAAAGAGCGGGTGAAGGCGGACCTGCCGTTCCTGATCGCCGACCCGCCGCTTCCAGTGTCGGACGATTCCTTTTTCGGGCTGCACTACAACGCTTACGGAAGAAACATCGGCATGTCCTGGGCCCGCGCTTTCCGGTTCTGGCAATTCTGGTCAAGGTATGGGAAAGGCGATTATATCGTGACCCCGCAACCGGTCGGCAACGACGGAATCCGGCGGATGGATACGATCAACATCGGGCATCCTCCGGTCGGTCTGAAACAGGGCGCTTATGCTTCCGACGCCGAGATTGACCGCTTTGTGCTCGCCTTGGCGAGCGGGCTTGGCGGCAAATACATCGAGATCGAGAACGAACCCGACCTGACATTCCCGAACCTCTACGGGAAGGGGCTTGAATACGGGGCGGAAAAATATGCGGAACAGGTCAACCGTCTGGCTCCTGAAATCCGCAAAGCCGCCCCCGGAGTGAAAATCATGGCGTCCGGCGTTTCCGGCGTGGATTTCAATTCCAACTTTCCTTTTACCGAAAAAGTGCTGACGGAAGCGGGAAAGAACATCGATATTCTCGCGGTGCATCCCTACTCCGGCGCCCGCTATATCGGGCCCGATCGCAGCGACATCGGCCCCGAGGCCAACCGGGTCTACGCGAAAACCATCGATCTGGAGAACCGCATCGCCAAACACGGCGGGACGCAGGAGGTCTGGTACGGCGAAATCGGCTGGGCGCTCGATGTCGATGAGGATTTTCTCAGTGATTCGGCCTTTCGCCACGCCGCTTACCTGGCCCGGCTGATGCTTCTCGGCAAAGCGGCCAACGTGAAGAAAGTCATGTACTTCATGGGGGATTCCTGCATCGAGCGGGAGCGTTATTATTACGGCATCTGGCGCGCCGGGCAACCGCTTCCCGCGGCGGGAGTCTATGCCGCGACCGCGCAGATCCTGGAAGGGGCGAAACCGCTGGAGCTTCTCGCCAACAGCGACTTTCACTGTTTCATGTTCCGCCACCGCGACGGTCGTGAATTCGCGGCGGTCTGGCTCAGCACGGATTCTCCCGCGAACCTGACGATCGATTTGCCGGCGCGGCAGGTCGAGGTGCGGGATATGTTCAACAACCCCGTCGCGGTTTCCGGCGACGGCCCGCTGACGTTGACGATTTCCGGGAATCCGCTGTATCTTTTCCCGCAGGGAGTTTCCGGTGCGGAATGGAAGGCGAAGCTGACCGCCGCCCGCTGCGACCTGCCGCCGCTCAAAGCGGCCTGGAGACTCAAGAATGCGGATACGCTCATCCTGCGCCTGGAGAATATCCGAACCAGGCCGCAGGACGGAACCCTGAAACTGGATGGCGCGGCATTCCGGAATCCGGAACGGAGTTTCTCCCTGCCTCCCGGAGAGAGTTCCGAATTCGAATTTCGATCCTCTTCTTCGCTGAACCGGAAGGAAATCCGGTTGGACGCCGTCGGAACCGCCGGTTCCTATACCGCCGCCTATCGGGCGGAAATCACCGGGTGTCCCGAATTCACGCCGGATCTCAATTCCACGGACACCGGCTTGCCGAAAGCCGGGCGGCTGCCGGTCATGGACAGCCGGACTCATCTGCTGCCGAACGATCCGGGAAACGGGTGGAGCGGTCCGGAAAACCTCAGCGCCGAAAGTGCGGTATGCCATGACGCGGAAAATCTCTATCTGCTGGTCAACGTTCGGGATGACATTCATTTCCAGAACGGAAAACCCGGAATGCTCTGGGCGGGGGACTCCATCCAGCTCGCGATTGACTCGAAGGCGAACGCATTGCCCGGCGTTCACAATTTCGACCGGGACGATTATGAATTCGGTTTCGGCCTGACCCCGTCCGGAGCGCAAAAGGAGCTGACCGGGATTTATGAAATCGGCCGTGTGAAGTCGGCCCTGGATTCGGTGAAGTGCAACATCTTCCGCGAAGGAGACCTGACGTGTTACCGGATCGCCATTCCGTGGAAAACCATGAAGCTCGTTCCGGAAAAAGGCATGATTCTCGGATTGAACTTCACCGCCAATGACAACGACGGTCACGGCATTCGCTTCTGGATGGGGCCGACTCCCGGCATTGTGGAGACAAAAAATCCCTACGCCTATCAAAAATTCGCTTTGGAATAAACACGAAGAGCGATAACGATATGCCGGGTGATGTAGCCCTCCTTCGCCAAGTCGGAGGGCGTCCTTCCCCTTCGGGTACGCTCGACAAACGTTTTGGGGAGACGCAAATACAGTGCCGTGTGGGATTCAACGCTGGGTAGCCCGGCTTCGCTTGCAGCTTCGCCGCGGCAGTCTTCCTCTTCGAGTACGCTCGACAAACCTTCGTGGGAAGCAACAGTGGGCCGTGTGGGATTCAACGCTGGGTAGCCCGGCTTCGCTTGCAGCTTCGCCGCGGCAGTCTTCCTCTTCGAGTACGCTCGACAAACCTTCGCTTCGCTGCGGCTTGCCGAGGCGTAGTTCCGCCTTTGGCGGAACGAAGACTGGTGGGCGTAACAGAACTCGAATCTGTGACCTCCACGATGTCAACGTGGCGCTCTAACCAACTGAGCTATACGCCCTCAAATTGGAACGTTGCTTAGTATAGGCCGCAAGTGCGGCTTTTGCAAATCGGGTTCGCGTTTTTTTGACTCTTTTTTCGCTTTTCGGGGAAGAACATATAAGGAGAAGAATAACGAATCAAGCAAATAAATCCTGAATAGATGATGGAATTCCTAAATATTTTAATTCAATAGTAGAATATTTTGCAATCAGATTGCACATATCGGTTTCAAAATCTTTCTCTCGATGCAAATTACGCAACATATCGTGTATAATTAGCAGCATGACGGCAATTTTTTTGTGTTGCGTGGTTATAATCTTCGCGCTGATTCGTGAAGACAATAAAGGAGCTTGGGTAAAATTACGGTTCCAGATCCTTGCATGATGAGCACAGGCGTTACGCAAAACAGTAAGCGATTGAAGCCAAGAATCCAGATATTTATCAGGAATTCCCTGCTTGATTGCTATTTGCTTCTTTAGTTTCATGTCGTTAAGATTTTTATATAATCTTGACCAAACTGCAAATGGCATCAATTCTGTCAACATCCATATTGGCGGTAATTTCGGACAATTATAATGCCGTTTATAACTGGTTACAAATATTTCTCTGCTTCGAGCTATTTCTTGTTCACAGAGAGTTATGAATTTGGAGAATTCTTCTTCTTTCGAAAAAAGAGTCTTGTCCAGAAACCAATGAGAGTTATCGTAGTAGCATGCTGATTCATTACAAAGAGTTCCACGAAAATCGATTTCAATAAGACTTGTGTAGCGAAAAACGATTCGTCTTAATGCGGCATCAAAATGGTATAGTTGTTCCACATCGGAAAAACTTGTGCCTGGTTTATAAATATGAGTTCGCTCTCCTATTATAGTCAAATTCTCAAAATGAAGAGCATAACCGCAAAAACGATAATATGAACAATATTCTAGAAAATTTTTGGCGTGGGAGAGGTCTGAAATAACCATCCCACGTTTTTGAAGCAACGTAACTTGTTCTTCAATGGTTGTTGGCTTCTTTGAAAATTTTTTCAAGGCCATCATTATTCCTGTACAAAAAATGACCCATCGTGGTCCGCTTATCTCGAAAGATAGTCGCGTGATGGGTGCTGTTAACTTTAATGTATCTTATCTTTTTCGATTTATCAAGCTTTTTTGTATTATTCTACAAATTTTTTATGTATTTTTCTTTATGGGATATTTATTGTTAATGCTTCTTAAATAATTTGAATATATGGGGGAATGGCTATTTCTTGTACATCTTGCTTTTTTTGATTTTGGGGACAAAATCTGGCGACAACGATAACATCTTCCTGCATAAAGAAACTTGTCAACTTGCGAGGAGAACTTAGAGGTTATCGGTTTCATGTAGCTATGCCGGGGGCAGGTGCGCTCGACAAACCTTCGTGGGAAGCAACAGTGGGCCGTGTGGGTTCAACGCGGGGTAGCCCGGCTTCGCTTGCAGCTTCGCCGCGGCAGTCTTCCTCTTCGAGTACGCTCGACAAACCTTCGCTTCGCTGCGGCTTGCCGAGGCGTAGTTCCGCCTTTGGCGGAACGAAGACTGGTGGGCGTAACAGAACTCGAATCTGTGACCTCCACGATGTCAACGTGGCGCTCTAACCAACTGAGCTATACGCCCTTTCAGGATTTCGTATTTACTAATATAGCCCGGATTGCCGCGCTTTGCAAGCGGCGATTCCGAAAAAAATCGTTTTTTGCGCTCAGATCAGCCGGTAGACCTGGTCGGCGCCGTGTTCGATGAGCATCTTCATTTCAAGACTCATCAGGACGCCGAGGAGTTTCCCGGTTTCGAGCGCGGAGGCGCCGGACAGCTCTTCGAGGGCTTTCTCGCTTTCGTTGAGCAGCTTGAGAATTTGCCGTTCCTCCGGGGAGAGGTCGCCGGATGAGGCGGGGTCGTAGCCGACGCCGTTTTCGCCGACTCCCTCCGGCTCGAAGCCGGGCAGGTAACCGCCGACGCCGACGCCGAACGCTTCCAGCACGTCGCTGAACGATTCGATCAGCCCGGCGCCCTCCTTGATCAGTTTGTGGCACCCCTTCGCCTGCATGTTGTCGGCGTGGCCCGGAACCGCGAAGACGTCGCGCCCGTTGTCGAGCGCCTGTTTCGCCGTGATCAGTGCGCCGGAGCCGATTCCGGCTTCGGTCACGATCGTCGCGCGGCACATCCCGGCGACGATCCGGTTGCGGCGCGGGAACGTCGTCCGACTCACCGGGCACATCATCGGGAACTCGCTGACCAGCGCGCCGCCGGTTTCGACGATCCGCCGCGCCAGCGGCACGTTCTCCTGGGGGTGAATCCGCATCAGGCCGCCGCCGAGCACGGCGACGGTAATTCCGTTCATCTCGACCGTCGCGGTGTGGGCGACGGTGTCCACCCCGAACGCGAGGCCGGAGACGATGGTGTAACCGGCGGCGACCGCCTCTTCGGTGATCATCCGGGTCATCCGCGCGCCGTACTGGGTCATGCGGCGGGTGCCGACCATGGCGACCGCGTTGTCGGGCAGCGGCGGCAGCTTGCCGCGCACATAGAGACAGAGCGGCGGGTCGTAGAGCGAACGCAAAATCTCCGGATACGCCTCGTCCCACAGCGTGAGTATGCGCACCCCGGCGCGGTCGCAGAGCGAAAGCTCCGCCTCAAGTCCCGCCTGCCAGTCGTAGGCGGCGACTTTCTGCGCCAGTTGCGGACCGATGCCGGGAACCGTCTCCAGCTCTTCCGCCGAACGGCCGAATACCTGCGACGGCGAGCCGAAAGCGTCACAGAGCGCATTATATTTCACATGGCCGATGCCGGGAATCAGATTGAGTACGATCGTCGCCTCGCGGTCAAGCATACACCGCCTCCAGCGCCGCTCCGATTTCGGAATCCGGCATGTCGCGGACCACCTCCGCCGCACCGATCTTCCGCGGCAGCACCAGCGTGATTGCGCCGTCGCGGTTCTTCTTGTCGCGGCGCATGGCCTCGAGCATGGCGGGTACGGTGCAGTGGGCCGGGAGCGCGGTCGGCAGCCCGAGCGCGGCGATGGCGCGCTTCTGGCGTTCGGCCTCCTCGCGTTTCCAGTGCCCGGTCCGGGCGGCGAGTTCTCCGGCGCAGCACATGCCGACGGCGACGCCTTCGCCGTGACCGATCTTGAAATCGCTGAGCAGCTCGACCGCATGGCCGAAGGTGTGGCCGTAGTTGAGCAGCGCGCGAATTCCCGACTCGCGCTCGTCGGCCTCGACCACCTGCGCCTTGAGTTCACAGGACCTCCGGATCAGCGGGACGAACCGCGCATAGTCCGGAGCGACGGTGAGCGTTTCCGGCTCCCGTTCGAGTTCGGAAAAGAGCGCCCCGTCAAAGAGGACGCCGGTCTTGAGGATTTCGGCCAGTCCGCAGCGGATTTCTCCGAGCGGGAGAGTGGTGAGGAAATCGGGGTCGATCAGCACCCGTTCCGGCTGGTGGAACGCGCCGATGAGGTTCTTCCCTTCCGGGATGTCCACGCCGGTTTTGCCGCCGACGCTGGAGTCGACCATGGCCAGGAGCGTGGTCGGAATCTGGACGAATCCGACGCCGCGCATATAGATCGCTGCCGCGAATCCGGTCATGTCGCCGACCACGCCGCCGCCGAGAGCGACGAAACGCGCCTTGCGGTCGAAACAGAGTTCGGCGGCGCGGCGGCAGATGCCGACGACGGTTTCCGGCGTTTTGTTTTGCTCTCCGGCCGGGAATTCGAACCGCCCGGCCTGCGGAATGCCCTTGTCCGCCCACTTGCCCCAGAGTTTGGCGACGCTGGAATCGGTGACCAGAAAGTTGCGCCGCCCGGTCAATTCCGCGGCGAAGGAACGTGCGCCGCAGCCGATTACGATTTCATAAGCGCGGTCGCCGAGTCCGACTTTGATGATTTCCATGCTGATTCCTGTTTCTGGTATGGCTTTTTCAATAATATACCGTCATTGTTTAGGGAATGCGCGCCTGTGACTTCAATTTTTCGAAGAACTCCCGGTATTTCACGTTGTCCGGCTCCATTTTTACGACGGTCTCCCACGCTTTGAGCTGCGCGGCGCGGTCGCCCTGAATCTGCGCCTTCATCGCCAGGGCGAGATAGCGCTGGACGTCGTCTTCCGGCCGCCTCTCCAATTCCAGATTCAGGAAGGCGACGGCCCGTTCCGGCTGCTTCTCGATGATTGAGATGAGCGCGAGGTCGCGGTAGAGAAGCGCATGGGTCAGGTGCGGCCAGAGGAAGACCGATTCCCCCTCTCTGGTCTCCGCGATGGTACGGAGTTTTCGGAAAATGGGCAGCGCTTCGGCAAAATTCTGCTGGAGCAGGGCGATGTGGCCTTCGCAGAAGAGCACTGTGTTTTTCGCCATATCCTCGGGGAAGCCGTATTCGCGGTAATATTCGTTCAGCCTCCCGGTCGCGTCTTTGAGGAGTCCGGCATTTTCGCTCCGGAATGCCGAGGCGATTGTGTTCCCCAGTACCTTGATGTTGACCAGCCGGTCCTGCGCCAGCGCACAGGCGTAAAGCGTGTTGCCGTTCTCCCAGTAGGGGATATAGCACCAGGTCTGGTACAGATAGACGGCGCCGATGCCGGCACAGAGCAGTTTGAGGAGGCGCACCGCGCTCTTCCGCCGCCGGATCACGGCTTCGAGCAAGAGTGCGATCCCGGTCCATACCGCGGCGGAGACCAGGTAGTTGTACCGGTCGCAGTAGTGAAAGCAGGTGTAGCGAAGCAGCCCGAGAACCGGCACCGTGCAGCCGGCGATGATGAGCAGCACGCAGACGATCCGCCGCCAGGGAATCCGGAAATACCGGGCGGTGCGGACATAAACCGCCGTCAGGAGAAGTCCCGCTAGAATCGGCGGAGCCGCGCTCGCCGCGGAGCGAAGCTGGGGGTAGATCGGGTTCTGTGAATAGGGAATCAGCGCCGTCAGCGGATACCAGAAGAGATTGTGCAGCGGCACGAGGAAATCGGTCTCCGCCATGCCCGGATTGGTTTTCGCGGTGACCCAGGTCGACCAGGCGACGGCGACGGCGGACGCCGTCGCCGGGAACCACAGCAGTCGTGCGTATTCTTTGAGCGGCAGACGTTTGCCGTAGAGGCAGATCAAGCCGACGATCATCACGCCGGGAACCGGAAGCGCCGCCGGTTTGGCGAAGAGCGCCAGCATGGAGAGGATTCCGGCGAGAACCGGGATGCGGTTGGCGGCGACGCTGCGCAGGAAACAGTAGAGCGAGGCGAAGGCGAGCGCGCCGCAGAGCACATCCTTGCGTTCGGTGATCCAGACGACCGATTCGACCTTCTGGGGATTGGCGGCCCAGAGCGCGGCGGCGGCGAAGGCGATCCAGGTCCGGATGCCGAGCCGGCGGAAGATCAGGAAAAGGAAGCCGCAGCCGATGAAATGGAGCAGCATATTGTGCAGCCGGAATCCGAGCGGATCAAGGCCGAACAGCGCTTTGTCGATCATCAGCGAATACATCGGCAGCGGGGTGTAGAGGTCCTGGAACGGCTCCAGCGCGTAATGCCGGATATTGTCCAGCGAAAACGCGAGTTTCGGGTTGAACACGACGAAGGTTCCGTCGTCCCATTCCCGCAGGAACGGAAAATGGAGGCCGGGCAGATAGAGAAGGAAAACCAGGAGCCCGAGCAGCCCGAGGCAGACGAGCTGCTTTGCCCGTTCGGAATGGAGGAAATGGTCCATCTGTGTCTGGAGTTTTGCCACGGGAATCTTCCTTGCTTTCCGGTAATATATGTCCTGCCGCGGCTGAATTCAATCGGGAGGCGGGAAACGGAGTGGAATTTTCCGCCGTGTGAAGCCTGGCCTGAGTGCGGTTCCTTGACTTTTGCGGAAAAGCATATATATTGAGAAGTACCAATAAGGGGGTGTTCCGGATTCGACCGGCCCGGTTGGGTGTTGATTGCATGCCGAGGATGATCGTTGGCCTCGTAAAACATCGGTCGAAACGATAAACGCGAACAATAATACGTTTGCTATGGCGGCTTAATCTCCGCCTCGTTGCTTTTCCCGAGGAGTGCTAGGGAATTGTGGCGTCATTCAGCGCTCTGGCTTTGAACAGTCGTCTTTCGGTTCAGGGCGAGATTAAATGAAAGAATAGTCTGGAGTCAGGCCTGTTCATCGGCTTCGGCAAAGGACGATAAAAATCAAAGATGAAATAAGCATGTAGACGTCCTCATTGGACCTCGTCGGCACGCGGGTTCGACTCCCGCCACCTCCACCATTTTACGATTTAAGTGCTTGAAAGGCAGGATTTCAACAATCCTGCCTTTTGTGCTGTAAGGGCATGACGTTCGGGAGCTTGCGAGTTCAAAAGGATTCCCCTTTCCGGCGGACGGAGAATGCCGTTCCGGCGTGGTATTTCCGAACAGACTCCTGTTCTTTCTCCGTTTTCTCCGTTTCTTTTTGATCGCGTCCCGTGTTTTCAGAATGGTTAAAATTGATTGAACAACCAGGAGGGCGCATAAATTCGCTTTCTGCCTTACCTCCGCCTATGGGCGTTCTGTCAGTTGGAGATTTTTTTCTTGCTGTAAAATGCATCAATACAGAAGGATATTTTCAAGCGGCTGCGATTGGAATCGTGCGGAACCGCTATATGCTCATCAATCCGCCGGGCCGCTTGTCGGACAAGTTCACGCAAAATAACGGGACAGAGAAAATGACTCAAGAAGCAGGTAAAGATTTATCTCAACGTTTTCTGTGCTATTCTGTGGAGAATCATGCAAAGGGAAGCGGAACGGCGACTTCGTATGTCACTGCTCTTAATAAGCTGAATGCCGCGCTCCGGAATTCCGCTTTCTTTCTTCAGCCGGGAGAATCCGTCTGGGATATTCATGATATCGGCCGTCTGGCACAACTTTATTTGCTTGTCAAGGCGGAGCAGAAAAAAGCTGACGGTGGCATTTTCAAAAACGAACGAGCCAAGAGTTACTGGAAACAGGGATTCTGTTCCGCCGCTGTTAAAGATTTTGCCAGATTCCTGTCATTAGAGCAACGCCAGGAACGGATGTTGACCGCTTTTGATTCCGCTACGGACGGCGCGACTCTTGCCAAAAGCCTGGAGTCTATGGCTCTGCCTGCTTCGTCCATGCTATTGGACAACGATGATATTGTTCTCTCGTCTGCCGAGGGCAAAACCGCCATCCGTAACGTCGAGGTTCGGCAGAATCAAAATGTATTCCGTAAAATGGTGTTGCAGAACTATCATTTCCAATGCTGCCTAACCGGATTGCCAATGATCGAAGTTTTGCGTGCCAGCCATATCAGCTCATGGGCTGCCGACAAGAAAAACCGCTTGAATCCGGAGAACGGGCTTTGCTTGTCCGCGACATACGATGCCGCTTTCGACCGACATCTTATTTCTTTTGATGAGGACTATCGGCTGATTTTTGCACCCTCATTGAAAGAATACTATACGAACGAAGCATTCAAAGAATACTTCAGCAAGCAGCTGGGACAGAAAATAACGATGCCGAGAAGATTTATACCCTCGCAGACTTTGCTGGAAAAGCACAGACGGCGACTGGCATAAATGCAAAAAGATAGAAGATATATTACCTGGAGGGTGCATAAATTCATTCTTCTGCCAAGCCACAGCGAATGAGCATCCCGCCAGTTCAAGGATTACAAATTACGAAATGAACTTCATCCGGCGTTCTGTATTGAAGCGCCGAATGAATCCTCCGCGTATTGTACTCGGTGTTTTTGATGTTGCGACCAGAGGATATGTTTATTGCAAATGCCATATCCTGTCGAATGCCGTTGTCCATAAAGAGCTTCTTCATCGGAGAACGTACGGGACGTATGATCCACAGGACTTGCAATGCTTCTTTCCGCTCGTTTTTTCGACCAGCTTACACAGGCCATGCGCCGGAATATCTGTAGACTCCTCCATTTAACTCATTCTCCGCGACTTGATGTGCCGGGTCGCGGCATTCCCGTTATCTCGAATTCACCTCAAATTCAAGCTCCAACCGGCAGTCCCCGGTCAGTCGGCACTGCTGGTCATTCAAAACGGTGAATTCTGCTTTGAATTGAGAGACCGGTTCGGGATGGACACCTGTTGTTGATGGGTTTAGAATTTTGAATGCATAAGATTTTTTGATTCATAGATATTTATGGCGCATATTCTCCATGAGGGATTGGGCGTCACCTCCCCCTCTTTTGACGGGGGAAAGGATCGCGGGGACGCCACCGGATTAAAACGGACATCGACATTGAACGGTGCGGTTAATGGTTGCAGTGGCGGAATTCGCTTGGCGTCATTTGATAGAATTTGCGAAACGAGCGGCAAAAGTAGTTGGTGGAGCGAAACCCGGAGCGCGCCGCGATCTCGGACAGGTCATAAGAACTGCGGATCAGCAGTTGAATCGCGTGCAATAAGCGTTGACGGTGCAAATAATTGGCCGGAGTCATCCCGATTTTCTGCCGGAAAATTTTGCGGAATTGCACCTCTCCCAACTGAATTTCGTTCGCGATATCGGCAATACTGATATTGGCGGTGTAATTGTGGTGGATAAAGGAAAGCATTTTTTCTACCCGGGGATCCGAAGCGGATTTTACGCATCGGCGATAATCGCCGTCGAGTACGGCTTCACGCTCCACAATCCGGATCAACTGGGCCACCAGGCTCTCCGCCAATGTCCGGGAGTGATTCCGCAACGCGATTCCCAGCTCCAATTGTTCAAACAGCGCCTCGGGATAGTGCAGCTTGCGAAACAGTGAGACGAACCCGTCAAATAATTGTTCCCGGCCTGGCCGTAGCGACAGTAAATGCAACACATAGTTGGAGCACGCCTCTTCGCCCTCGGCCAAACCGTAGGAATGCAGCGCGTTTTCGGGGATAAGTGCATATTCTCCCGGTCCCAGAATCCGGATGGTTCCCTCCAGATCGACTTTAATGCGGCCGGAACGGACGATCAACAGCAAATTATCCATGACCCGGCGCGGCGGGACGTTCCAGTTTTTTCCGCAGTTCCAGTGCGCCACATTTCGTACCAATGGCGGCGGAGCTTTTAAGATGTCCGAAAGCAGGGCCACCTGCTCCGCCGAGAGTGCGTCGGCGTGACAATTTTTCCACTCATTGCCGTAAATACTTTGCATTGCAATCATCTCTTTGTTGATATCCGAACGCAGTGTAAAATTAACATCGCATGATCGCTTTGTCAAACCGACAAGTTGGCATAGTGTCGAAAAGTTCAATAAAGCGATGTTTTGGGATATTGCACAATGGTTTGGATTAAAGTATAATATATTAAAGAAGAACAACAAAATTTCAAAAAAAATGTACAAGTATTCGAACAAGGGAAATTTAGAATAATGCAATCCAGCCGTATGCAGTCACGCACCCGGACACCGGGGATTATTCACCATTCTCCGGGGGCATGTTTTCAGACACCGCGGCGGTTGTGGCAGGGGTGCCCAACCATCGAGCGCACGCCGGGCGGCCGGCTTTTGGCCGGTTGGTACTCCGGCGGGATGCGCGAGCCGGATATGCAAAATTACAATCTACTGGTTCGCAGCGATGACGGCGGTAATACCTGGAGTGAGCCGATTTTGGTGGTCGAAAGCGATCAAAAACATGGATTGCGCTGCATCGACATCCAACTCTGGCTGGACCCGACCGGCAAGCTCTGGCTGTTTTGGACGCAGACGATCGGCTGGGGCACTTTTGATCCGGAGCACCGGGAAACATGGGCGATGACCACCCGGGAGCCGGATGCGGATCAAATTCTCTGGAGCGAACCTTCTTTTGTGAGTGATGGATTTTTGCGCTGCAAACCCACGGTGCTCGGTGACGGACGCTATTTGCTCTGCGCTTATGAGAATGAGTCCCAAGCCTATCTTTATTCGGAGTCGGCCGATCAGGGACAGAGCTGGGTGCGACGCCACGGCGGGCGCAAGGTCCCCACTTTTTTCGACGAATCCATGATTCTCGAACAGCGCGACGGGACGCTCCGCCTTTTTGCCCGCACCGGCAACTCCGGGTTCATCGCCGAGAGCGTTTCGCACGATGGCGGAAAAAGCTGGAGCGACGGGAAAAATTCGTCGCTTGTCGCACCCGGCAGCCGCTTTTATATTGCGCGCCTCAAGTCCGGCAATCTGCTTCGGGTCAACAATGACAGCGCTGCTGAGCGGCGGAATCTGACGGCTTTTCTCTCGCGGGATGACGGCGCCAGCTGGCCTTATTCGATTTTGCTGGATGAGCGGGCCGAAACCTCTTATCCGGATGTGGCGCAAGGCGATGACGGTTTCATCTATATCGTGCATGACTGGAACCGGACCAGCGACAAGGGGATCTTCCTCTCCCGACTGACCGAGGCCGACATGATTGCCGGCGGATTGACCACGGATCGCTCATGCGTCCGGCTGTTGGTCAATCAGCCGCCGCGCCATCCGCTTTACCCCCGTTGAAAAACAATAACCATATCAAGGAGGAAATTGATCCACGACCCGTTGAAAAACAATAACCATATCAAGGAGGAAATTGATCCATGAGAAGAAATTTTACACTGATCGAGTTGTTGGTGGTTATCGCTATCATCGCAATTCTGGCTTCAATGTTACTGCCCGCGCTCAACAAAGCCCGGGATTCGGCAAAGGCGACATCCTGCGTCAACAATATGAAAACGCTGGGCGCATTCTGGGCGAGCTATGCCAACGACAACCGCCAAATATATTTCGGCCGTGTGGGCGGAAATTCGTGGTATGGAAATATTGCCGATATTTATCGTGACAACAGCAACAAAGACAGCAATACATCGTTGCGGATCTCGCTTAAGACTTCCCGTTGTCCGGCGACTCAAGTCGATGACTCGGCATTGACCAATTCTGTTAAAGTGCAGCGTGTCTACGGCCTGTATTGCCCCGCCATGGACGCCAATTACAATACGGACATCACCGCAATGGGCTCGATTTGTACTGCGCCAACCGATGCGAAGATGTATGCATTTAACACTGCGCCGATGCGGGCTCCGTCCCGTACCATCTATATGGCGGATACTGCCGATTTGGCCAACCCGTACGGCAACTGGCATATATTTGTCACCGGAGCCAGCGCCGTGCGCAATTACCGGGCATTCTTCCCCCACAATCATAAAGGCGGAGCGTTGTGGTTTGATGGACATGTCACGCTTGCCAGTCCCGACAAATTAGGCGCTGCGGTCAATCCGATCCGCAGTTATGTCAAAGATCCGGGAAATGTCATCGTCAATTTATAACTATAACTCCGCGCGGTAATTGCAAAACCGTTTTCAATTACCGCCGCAAAAAGAGAAGCGATATGAAAAAATTGTTATTTGTTTGTTCCGCCTGTCTCGCGTTCGGGCTGGCCGGGGCCATCGGGGCGGAGTCGGCCAATCCTGCAGAGATTTTGCGTATTCAGGAATCTTGCAATGTGGTGTCTGAGCTCAAGCTTATCGCAGACGGCCGCGAAAATGCCACTGCATCTTTGCAAAAGGCACTGGATTCGGGTATTCGCAGTTTGTACTTTCCGGCCGGGAGATATCTTCTTGACACGGTAAAACTTCCGGCCGGGACCACGTTGAAATTTGCCGTCGATGCGCAAATTTGCATCAATCCGGCCGGATTGACCAGCATAAAGAATACGGTCGGCGAAAGCTTTACCACTCTTTTTGTGCTCGACGGCGATCGCATCACCGTCGAGGGGTTGGATGCCGATCCGATCTTGGAGCAAAAGAATGAAAAAGGGCAAATGATCTGTCAGCGTTTGTTTTACGGCTCAGGTCGCCGCGATTTAATTTTCCGGCAATTCCGTTGTCGTGGAGAGAAGCAGGAGCCGGTGCAGAAAAGCACTCAAACCTGGTCGGTTCCCGGCAACAAACGCATGCGTTACGCTTTCGACTTGGAAAATTGCCGTAATGTGGAAATTTCAGGTGGAGAGTTCCGGGGAATCGATTTGCCGATTAATTTGCTTTATTGTGAGAATGCTTCCATCCGCTCCAACCGAGCCATGTACTGCGGTTGTTTTCTTGTCATCAACTACGGCAGCAGAAATGTGCGGGTTTATGACAATTACGGCTGCAAATTGCGTTACCTCTGTCAATGGCGCGGCGGCACCCCCGATCCCTCCCGGGACAAACGGGTTCCGCTCGGCTCTTCCAAAACAGTCTTGCGCAATCTTAAATTTGAGGATTGTCAAAATCCGGAAAAGATCCGGTCGGAACTCTCGGCCTCGGGGGCAGGCGGCGTCACCATCACCGACGGCCAGCAGCTCCAGCATCTTTACGGTGCTTATGATATCATCCTCTACGGCAATTATGCCGAATATTGCCGGGCGCTGGCATGGGGCAATAAAACGCACGACGTTGCGGTGATCGGCAACATTGCCCGCTTTATGGGCGACTATGCCTACGGCGTCGAGGGTTGCGAAAATGCGTTGTTTGCCAATAATATTGCCATCAACTGCCGCAGTTATGCCATTATGTCACTGTATTGGGGCAACCGTGTCATGATTGTCAACAACCTTTGTCTCATTCGCAATGAGCCGTATGATCCGGAGTTGGGCGACAAACCGGACCAGAGTTGGTATTGGGGCGGATTGCTTCGGCTGCACCATGGTCCGGTCACGCCGGAGGATACTGCGGCGGGAAGCGATTACGGCTCCGGGAACGTGCTGATTTCCGGCAACGAGCTGATTAATGAGTGCGGCGACCGGGTCCGTTCGATTGTGCTGGATGAAAATTTCCGCGATATCACAATCTTTGGCAACCGCATTGTCAACGGTGCTGTTTACACGAAGGTTGGCGGCGGCCGGCTGACGATTGCCGGCAATGAATTCTCCAGCACGTTGGCGCAACCGCACTCTTTTGTCTCCTTTTTGGGGTCCGACGAGCTGGTGTTGCGCAACAATATCATGCGTTATGAGGGGAAAAGCCTTGCCCGGCAGCAAGGCGGGGAGTTTGACAACCGCGAAGCCGCAGAGGTCGAAGGGCCCGTCAATTTTGAAAATCTGAAGTCGGCAACCCCGGCCATTCAGATCGGCTCGGCGCAAGGCACTCCGAAGGCGGTGGTGATTGAAAGCAACCAGCTCTCAGGTTACGCCGCGGTCGGGGCGATCAAAATCACCGTCCCCGGCAACTGGCAGCCGGGCAGTTATATTGTGCGCAACAATTTGGTGGAGGGCGCGATTCGCATCAATTCACCGCAGCAACTTCCGCGACTGTTGATCGAAAACAATTTCGATACCCGGAACTGGGCCCAGGGCAAAACGGATTTTATCAAATAACCGGCGTTAAGGTCAGGCCGCCAATCAGCATCGATGGATTGAAAATCATCGATGCTGTTTTTTGAAAAGCCGCCGGATGGCGGATATGCCATATTGTCTTTGCTCCGGCAAACTTCATGACGCGATTCTTGGCAAAGGCATCCGTCACTTTTTACGAAGCGTTACTTGACATCCACAATCGCGGACAGGATTTCATCAATGGAGCTCTCCGCGAGGCACTCGAAATTGTCGGCCGCCCCATAATAAATCTTGACGCGGTGGTCCGGTTCGACCACCAGTCCGCACGGAAATACCACATTGGGCACAAACCCGTTGCACTCGTAGGGCATCTTGGGGTAGAGAATGCAGCCGTCGGAGCGCCCGCGCAACACCGCCGGGTCGTCCGGGTCGAGCAAAATCGCGCCCATCGTGTAATAATGCCCGGCGCAGCTTGTCGTCACCGCGTGGGTGAGCACCAGCCAGCCGCGGTCTGTTTTGACCGGCGGCGTTCCTGCCCCGATTTTGTGGGCATCCCAGCGATAGGAGCCGCGGTTAACCACCACGCGGCAGTCTCCCCAGAAGTGCAAATCCGGCGAGCGGGAAATCCAGATATTGCCATTGTCATGCGCCTCCGGGCGATGAAGCATCACATACATGCCGTCAAATTTTTGCGGGAAAATCACCGCGTTGCGGTTGGAAATGTGATGCGGAAACGAAATATGCTTCGCCGTCCTGAAGTCGGTCGTTTCGGCAATTCCGATCCGGCAGCCGTATTGAAACGTATAGGCGGCGTAGGTGATTAAAATCCGGCCGTCCACCACATTGATGCGCGGATCGTAAAACGCGTCCGCGGTATATTTGCGGTAATCGTCCTCGTCCTCCGCAACAAACCGCAACGGCTCCGGATCGGGGGTGAAATGGTAGCCGTCGCGGCTGCGGGCGGCGTACACATATTGAAATTTGGTGGCGTCCTCGGCCCGGACAAGTAAAATATACTCATTGCCGAGCTTGACCGCCCCGCCGTTGTAAACCGCCACACACTGAAAGGGCATATCTTCCGGCGTCAGGACCGGATTTGCATCATACCGTCTGAGAATTTCTTTCATTTTCACTGTTCCAACAATCTGCCGAAGTTAAAACGATTGCGCCAGTCGTATTGATCGCCCGCCCACACGGTGGAACTTTTGCGCCGTTTGCCGTCGGAGTCGTTGACCGCGACATCAAACGCCAGCGGGACCGGGCCGCTCTCTCCGAACGCCGCCCACGGGATCTCGAGTCCGGCGGAGAAATTGCCGCCATCCTCGACGATTTTCCACTTGACCAAATCAAGTTTGAGGTTGGCCGAAGCCGTTACCGACTGCGGCAACCCGTTGGCGCTGGCGGGCGTGACAAAGAGCCGGAATACATGATCGTGATACTCGGTGCGATCCAGCATGCTGTCGGGCCGCAGATCAAAAAAGAGTTCGACCCCGTCTCCCTCCCAGGGGGAACCGGCCCGGTTGTCGCCGCGGACATCGTCCGGGACGGAAATATGAAATTTCAATCCGGCAGCCGTGCTTTCCAATCGAAATTCCGAACCGTCGGCGAGCTTTACCGATTCGCCGTTGACCGCATATTTTTTTGCCGCCGGACGGCTGCTGTACGTGTCCTGTTTGCCGTCGGCCAGAATGATGACTTCCGCCTGATCCGGGATGCGGTCACAGGCGAACACAAAGGTTCCCGTCGATTCGCCGGGAATGGTCAGCGTTTTGGCCCCGGCCACCCCTTTCAGGCGGCCGCGCAGCGTCAACGGCGTCTTGCCGTTGTTGCGAAACTCCGCCGCCACCGCCTTTTGGGCGTGCGAACTCGAGCCTCCCATTCCGACAAAAGCATAGGGCCGGTCGGGGATGATCGTCAGAGTTTCCGGCTCGACACCGGTCAGGTATACCGGGTCGGGGCCCAAATCAAACTGTTTCGGCAACGGATTGCCGTAAAGGTCATACGCGTTGGCCGCGTCGGGCAAAGTCACGTGAAAAACGTCGTCGTCGTCCACCGCCCACATGGCGGAGATTTTTTTGCCGTCGCGGTCCGTGTACAAATAACCGCCGACGCCTTTGATGAGCTTAGGCTTCCGGTCCACCCTGGCGCCCTCGAGAAAATAGGCCAGCGTGTTGTTGGCCACCCAGATGTTGCCGGGAATGGATGCGCCTTCAGCCCAGTTGGCAGTGTAGCCGAAGTGCTGATAGTCGGATGCCTGCTGCGTATGATCGCCGGTAATGGCGATCGATTGCCCGATATGGTTGCCCAGATCGATGAGATTGCGCCGGACGACAAATCCGGGACGGCACCGACCGGCAGCGATCCAATCGGTCTGACCGTCGATCAAGCCCACTTTGCGCCATGATTTGGCGGAGTGGATATAATAAAGTTCCGTATTCCAGATCGGCAATCCCGGCCGGTAGGAGTCCACCAGCTTGCGGATCGTGGCGATTTGTTTTTCCGCAGGTTCGCTCGAGCTGTCGAGTTGAGCCGAGTAAGGGTGAAAGGAAACGATATCCAGCCACTGCATGGCGCCCAATTTCCCGCACTCATTGAGATACGCGCCGAGTGCGCCGCCCAGGTCGCCGGTGGAGCAAATCCCGACAATTCTGATCGCCGGATCAACTTTGCGGGCGACTTCAAACGCGGTCTTGAGATACGGCACATACTCTTTTGCGGGGATATAGAGGTTGGGCTCATTCAAAATTTCGTAATAGTGGATTTTTCCCTGATAGCGAGTAAAAAGCGCCTGGCAGTAATCGCGCCAGTCGGACATGGCCGGGGCATAACTGTTGCGCCCCATGGCCACTCCGATTTTGCGGCTGTTTCTGCGGATAAACCAGTCCTTCTGCGTATCGGGGTTCGGGGCCAGAAAGGCGCCGTAACCCAACACCGGCATGACGATCAGGCCGTGCTTTTGCGCCGCCGCCACTTTGCGGTCCAGCGCGACCCAGTCGAATTTCCCTTTTTCCGGCTCGGTGGACGGCCAGTTAAAGTCATCGTCATGCAGTCGCAGGACACGCACCCCCTGCTGGCGCAGCAAGGCCGCCATTTGGTCATAATCAACTTCCAGCGCACGAAAATAGTGCCTGTCGTCAATCTCGCGCAACGGAAAGGAGGAGCTGAAGCCGACGGCAAAGGTCGATTCGGGGTCTATCGCCGTTTCCGGCAGGCGGTGAATCACGCCGCCGCGAAACGGAACAATGCGTCCCTTGCCCCCGGCGAACTCAAATGCGCCCCCCAATTCCACTGCGCCGAAGCGCGTAAGGTCTACCGAAACTTTTTGCCGCCTGACCGATTCGGGCGGCAACTCCATCGCGATCGTTTGAGTTTTGCCGTCGGGCAATTGTATGGCAGCCCTGGCGTTTTGCGATGTTTTGGTGTGATTCACAGCTCCGAGTGTGAACTCGTGCAGACCGGGGAGGAGAACGGGGGCGGTTTTGGCAAAGGCGAATTCAACCCCGGCCTGAGGCGCATAAGCCGTGGCCGGGCCCGGCTCCATCTGGAGCGCATCCAAATGGACGGCGCCCGTGCGCCAGGTTACTTTAACCATTCCATGCCGGTGTTCGGCGGGGACATCGAAAGAGAATACGCAGCGCGTCCACTCTTTGCCGATGTCAAAACTTTTACTGACCGTGAACCAGCGGTTGGTCACATCCGGCTGGCGGTGGGTCACCCAGAAAAAATTAAGCGATATCCTGGTCGGCCGGTCGCTTTTCGCCCAGACCGACAGCGTATATTGCCGTGCTTTTTCCGGGAGCGCGAACTCGGGAGACATAAACTCGACCTTATCTCCCGCCGGGTCGGCGAAACGCAGACTGGCGCGCCCGTCGACCGCGGTGGTCGTGTCCGGCTCGGCAAGCACAATCGGATTGAGCGGCGCGGCCACATCCTGCATCGTCACCGTGCGATACCCGGCATCTCCGAGTTCAAAACTGGAATTGGGCAACTTGTTTTCGGCAGGCAGCCCTGCCGCCATCAGGACGGAAAACAACAAACTCCATAAAATTTTCACGGCAAGATTTCCAATGTAATCAGTTTAAGTTCGACCGCGGGACCGCCGGTGATACCGATATTCAGATAGGCGTTCCCTTTGGACATATGAGGAAATTCATTCAGGTTCGGGGAGTCAAACACCATCGAGTATTCCCGCCACTCCGGGTCGAGGCGAAAGGCGTCCGTTTTGTACCAATGTCTGGGCTGTCCATTGAGATAGCCATCCATGCCCAGCCGAATCCCGGTGGCTTTTTCGGCGCGGCCCCAAAACGCAAGTTTATATTTCCTCTCCGGCTTCATCGGCAGCAGCAGGGAATAGACCGGGTAATCGCCTTTGTCCGTGCCGGGTTCCACCCGCATGGCGCGACCGCCTTCGATATGGTCTTCGGCAGGGACCACCGCCAATTTTCCCGGGGCGCTCCAATTATGCTTGCGGAAAAAGCTTGGCACAGCTCCGCCATCGGTATTGAAATCCACTGCGATTTTTGATAAATCACGGTCATCCAGCGACACGATGCAGAGGTCTTTCAGCTCGACTTGAAATGCGTCCGGGCCCTGCAATTGCAGTTTGAACTGGTCCGCCGGTTTTTCCAGCCGGACATAGGCGACGGCCAGCGAATTCTCCTTTTCACAGGGGAATGCCGCTTCCTGGCGGTCGCCGACCAACAGCACCAAGCGGTTTTCCGGCGACTCAAAATTACTGCAGCGGTATTGGAAGCTGATCTTGTAATCCGTGTTTTTGGCAAATTGCAGACGATAACCGATGAACGGATAACCATTTGGCTGCTGTCTGCCGGTGGCCGCATCGCCGGAAAGCTTCCACGCGGTGCTGTGTTGCCATTTGGGGTCAGCGAAGTCCGCATTGAAAACGGCCGCGGCGGCATGCAATGTCCCAGCACCCAACAATGTGACCATGCACAAAACTGTTTTTTTCATTTTTGCCTCGTCGGGTGGTTATTTCAGCTGCCAGCCGCTCCCGGTAAATGGAGTGAGGTAATTCAGCGTTTTGACATGGCCGTCCACAAACAGGACGTTGGCGCCGCGAAGGTCATGGTTGTCATACGCCAGCCGCAGTCTCTCCGCCTGGGTCATCCATATGGAAGGCTGTGAGTAATACGAATAAAACGAGCCCCGTTCCACTCCCGCGCAACCGTTCCACAGTAAAGAGATGGTCTTTTCGCCCATGATGATGGCGCCGGCGGTGATATTGTCCAATTTGCGCGGAACCAGCGGTCCGGAGTCCCCCGGGCGGAAATATACCGCCGGTCCTTTGACCTGCACATTGTTGTTCATCTCAAACGTAGCGGTATAGCTTGAGCTGTAGCTCGCATTGACTCCCGGGATCGGTTTGGCGTTCGGGCAAAAATACACGCCCTTCGGCTGCTTGTAGACAGACCTCGCTTCCTGGGGATTTCCCTGCACCACTTGACTTACATAGACATGATTGCCGTCGATATCGGGAGCATATCCTGCATTATCTCCGGCGTACATCATAAACAGGCTTCCCATCTGACGCAGATTGGAGGCGCAACTGCGCGTACGTGCATTGGACCGCGCTTTGTTCAGCGACGGGAGCAGCATACTGGCCAGGATTGCAATGATGGCGATGACGACCAGGAGTTCGATCAATGTAAATTTTTTCGTCATTTCTTTTCTCCTTATCCATAGGGTCGATTGTTATTTATGGGTTCAAATTCGCACTTGTCCGATTCCTGTGGCAGCCGAGGTGATCAGTTTCGTTATGCCGGGACATTTGCGATGGTGCCGTCTGGTGATGTTCCTTTATTTTAAGACTTCAATAGTAAATTGGTATTAACCAGAATCCGCATCGGCTCATGGCAGTTGAGCACCAGTCGGTTTTGCAGAAAGAACTCGGTGCGGCGGATGATTTCCTCTTTGTGAAATACGATCCGGTCATAAACATGAGTCGTATTTCCGGGCAGGGGCTCGTCATAACCGAGTAAATCAATATTGAGTTTTTGCTCGCGCAATAAATCGAAAATGCGGTCGGCGACAAAACAGTTGGGCGAAAATACCGCCTCCGGCAGTCGCTTGCGGCGATAAAAATAGCGGCGGATGCGCAAGCGCAGCGACGACTCCGAATCGCGCGGGAGATCAAGCAACTCGACTTTTCCCGCCGGCTGCCGCCAGAGAAATTCGGCCTGAAAACTCTTGGCCCGGTCGATGAACGAGCTCTCGCTCAATGAGTCGGAGAAAGGAGCGGCAACCAATACATGCTTGTAGTTGCGCAGATGAAAGAGTTCTGCCGCCTGTTTGCCGCCCAGATAATCGTCGGGCCGGATCACGATATCGCCCAATTCACCGCCAAACAGGGAGATGATGACTATCTCGGGATTGGCCTCTTTGGTAAGGCGGACGCCCTCGTCGTCCAACTCGGCGAAAAAGACCACGGTATCGGCATTTTCGATCTTCCGGATAAAATCCTGACGGTTCAACCGGTAATTGCACTCCTCGATGCGCAACTCTTTGGGCTCCAGTCGCTGTCGCAGCGATTCGCCGATTTCCCGCATATAATTGGTATGGGCGGAGCTGCCGTAATGGAACACCACTGACGGCGTCGGCCGTTGATCGCGGGTGTAAAACCCGCGCTGGTTCAGCGCATCGATCACCTTGGTGCGGGTATCTTCCGCCACCACCCACGGAGTATTGATCACGCGGTATATGGTTGTATGGCTGACATCCAGTTCGCGGGCCATCGCCCGAATTTCGATTCGAAACATAACCGGCTCCTTTTCTATGGAGATATTATACCTCAATCAAAACCAAATGCCAATAGCATGAAATAACAAAAAAATGTTACACATGGAACAGACGTGCAAGCTCAAAAATACAAAAAAGATGACGGGGAAAGCATTTTTAAGCGAGAAAATGTTCCATTTGCAACAATGTTACGGCGATTGGCGCAAACACCCGGGCGGAATGCCGATTTTGCGTTGAAACAACCGGCTGGAATCCCCGGCGTCGGCAAATCGGTCGATGACGGCACAACTGCGAAAGGCGGGTTCGGGGCCCGCCGGTGTGATCTGTTTCGGATAAATACAGCTTTTCCGGCAGGTACTGACCAGGAACCCGGTGACGCCGAACGCCATTCCGGCAATCATCGCGACATAAGCCGCCGGAGCGATTCCCTTTTTTCAATACAATCCCCCCGGGATGCAGACTCCGGCCCGGAGGCGCGGGCGGCGGCGGTTCCCGCCGCTTCGCCGATGGCCATGCCGATCGGAATCACCCGGATCGCGGCCTGGGCCTCGTGGGTGGCCGAAAGGGCCCGGCCCGCCACCAGCAGGTTGTCCGTCTCCCGCGGCAGCAGCGAACGGAAGGGGATGGTGAACACCGGGGGCTGCCGCGTCTCCAGTCCGCCGTGGTCGGGCGAATGGATGTCGAGATGGTAGCCGCCGCGGGCGATCGCGTCGTCGAACGTTTTCCCCGCCATCAGGTCAGCGCCGGTCAGCACGTACTCGCCGGCAAGGTGGGAGGTCTCGCGGACGCCGATCGCATCGGGGGAGCCGGAGAGCACGCATTTTTGGAACCCCGGCGCCTCCCGGCGCAGGAACTCCAGCCAGAGCGGCACCTGAAGCGCGCCTTCGGCCTCCGCCCGGGAATAGTTGGGGGAATCGTCCGGGTCGACGTCCGCCACGCGCACCGCCACCGAGACCATCCGACGTTCCCGGGGGAAGGCGATGCCGGGCATGTTGGTTCGCGGCAGCCGCATCCCGCTGCGGGCGATCAGGGAGCCGAATGCGCCCATGACGAAGGCCTCTTCGCGTTCGATCCTGTCGATATGCGCCGCCGCATCCGGCAGCGGAAACGGCCGCAGGTCGTCCGGATGCCTACGGAAATAGGCGAACAGCTCTTCGAAATCGATGTTGCCCACCTCGAAGGTCCAGCTCGACGCCTGGACCCTGCCGTCGGCTGCCCGGCCGCGGGTGAGGAGTTCCCCCGCTTCGCGGGCGACGGTTCCGGCGTCGGTGCAGTCGATGACGAAACGGCAGGAGACTTCCAGCAGCCCCTCGCCGCCGAACAGGAAGGCGCGGCGGATGGTCCGCCCCCGCTTCTCCAGCCCGGCGAACCGGGTGTGCAGCAGCGATTCGACGCCCGCCTCCCGCGTCTCCCGGAAGGCGGCGATTTTCCAGAGATGCGTATTGATTCCGGTCAGGCTGCCGCAGATGGGGTCGCGGTAGAAAGGCGTCGCGCCGCCGTCGGCCTGGAGTTTCTGTTGCAGTTCCAGCGCGATTCCGCCCACCAGCCGTTCCCCGGAGCAGGCGTGGAACCCCAGCCAGGCGGGAATGTTGGCGGAGTTTCCGCCGAGGAATCCGCGCGACTCGACCAGAATCACCCGGCGTCCCCCCCGGGCGGCGGCGATGGCGGCGGCGATTCCGGCGGTGCCGCCTCCGACGACCAGGACGTCGCAGTCGAAGCGGCGTTTGACTTCGAAGCGGCGGCCGTTCATTTCGGCTCTCCCCGGTGTTTGCCCCAGGTGATGTGCTCCCGGATCAGCGTCCGCAGCTGTTCCGGCTCTCCCGCCTTGATCGCCTCCAGAATGGTCCGGTGCGAAATCGCCGCCGGGTCTTTGAACCGGTTGATGTAATTCGACGGGCTGTTCTTCGTGTGTTTTCTCAGGTTCTCAGCGAAAAACCGGTAAAGCAGCATCTGGAACGCTTCGAGCGAGCGGCTTCGCGTCGCCCGGTAGATGGCGGCGTGGAACCGGTAGTCGCAATTCATGTAAAGGGTGAAGTCGGCCGGATTCGCCTCCTCCTCGGCGACGACCTTCTCCAGCGTCTCCACATCCTGCGGCGTGATGTTCAGGAGCAGGATATCCACCATGCCGACCTCCATCGAAAAACGGAGGGTCATGAAATCCTGCCGCCCCGCCTCGTCGTAAAAGAACGGGTCGATCACCCGCGACAGGGCGTCGAACACCTTCGGCTCCTCCAGCACGATCCCCCGCCGCTTCCGCGAAGAGAGCACCCCGAGGACCTGCAGTCGGCTCAGCGCCTCCCGGACCACCCGGCGGCTCACCTGGAACATCTCCGCGAGCTCCTCCTCCTTGGGCATCGGGTTTCCCGGCTGCAGGCCGTTCTCCTTGATATAGTGGAACAGCTTGTCCTCGACAATATCCGCCAGCGTCGGCTTGTTCTGCAATGCGTACATCGAAATTCCTCGTTATATGTGACATATAATTAATTATAGCAGAGAAACCCGGATTGTCAATATGTGTCAATTATTTTATTCCGCTTTTGATCGATCCCTCACCGGGGTTCAAAGAGAAGAAAAGAGGGGCTACAGATCGATCCGGAGCCGTTCCGAGTAACTCAGGTTCGAGGGCTGCGAGAGGCAGTAATCCGCCGAGCGCCGCTTTTTCAGTTCGGCGAAGGTCTCGTCTTCGCGGTGATTGAGATAGCCGAGCTCGAACAGCAGCTGGTCGGAGTAGCCGTTGAAGAGCAGCCGGATGTCGCCGCTGAAGGTCGGGTCGATCACCCGCAGCAGCGGCGCGAGGCTGGTGGTGCAGTTGCGGGTGACGCTGTTGTAGAATTCCGGATGTTCGGAGAGTGATTCCGCCCGCAGGATCACGTAGTCGAGCAGTTCCCGCGCCTGCGCCGGGGTCGCGTTGGTCCGGTAGAGATAGAGGTCCTCGCGGCGGAAATCGGTCCGCAACTTGAAGAGATCCTCCTCGGTGCCGAGAACCATGATGAGCTCGTACTGGCGGTAGAAGCCGGGCAGGAATCCCTGCGCCGCTCCTTCCGGGAGGCGCGTCTCCATCGACACCACCAGATAGCGGCCGTCGGCGAAGCCGAACGAGAGCATGGTGTGGGCGATCGCGAGTATGTTGTCCCAGTGCGACACGGCGAGATCGACCGTCCGCACCGTGGAGGGGTCGAACTCGAAATCGATGTAACGGATGTCGTAATCGTTCTCGCTGCGGTAACGGAAATTTCTGACATTGTGCAACAGCACCCGGCTGCCGACGAATTCGACGGTCGGCACCCGGCCCCACGGCGCTTGCCAGTCGGTTCCGGCGAACGCCCGCTGCGGCGTCATCGAGAAGAACAGCCCCGCCACGACCAGCTCGACGGCGGCTGCCACGTAGAACCACTGCCGACGGCGGAAGGAGACGATCCAGAACGCCAGCAGTCCTCCGGCGTAAACCGCCGTCGCCGCTCCGGGCCAGTGATAGGCGTAATGCACCGCGCCGACGCTCCAGAGGCCGACCAGGAACAGCACGGCGTAGCACGCGCCCCAGATCAGGAGCTTGCGAAAGACCCCCCAGCTGAGCGGCCGCCGGATGCGCGGTCGGGCGGCCAGCTTACTTTTCTGCGGGGAGTTCATTTTGTTTGCTTACCAGAGCCGGAAGTTTCGGCATCTCCACCTTCAGCTCGGGAAACTGCTGGAGATGTTCGAGCAGAATCCGCCGCAACTCCTGAATCGCCAGCGGATTGAGCTGGACGCTGTGTCCGGATTTGACCACAAGTTCACTCTCCGCGCCGTCCAGGTGGCTGGAGAGATAGGGGACGATTCCGTCGCTGCCGCCCGGAACTCCGGCCTCGCGCTGATTGCCGATGATCGAATGGTAAACCACGCCGGGCGCGTAGGGCACCTCGTTCAAGACCTGCAGCGTCCGGTTGTTCGGATCGAGGTTGTCGATTCCGGTCGCCAGCTTGGAGTCGTTCGGCAGCAGGATGCCGTTGTTCATCAGCGTTTTGATGATTCCGTCGCCGCGGGTCACCAGCCCGACCGGGAGCTCGATCAGATTCGAACCGAGGCGGCCGACCCAGCTCTGCGCATAGCCGGACCCGCGATGGGGCGTCGCCAGGTATACCACCCGCTTGGCGAAGGGCAGCGGTTTGAAGCAGAACGCGTCGAGCACGGTCTTACGCTCATCCGGGGTCAGTTTGGCCAGAATCTCGTCGGTTTTGTCCCCGCAAATCGGCCGGATCAGGTCCTGTCCGGGGTTGAGGACCATCGCCTTGGCGACCAGCCCGCCCATCGAATGCCCGACGATCACCATGCGCGAAAACATTTTGGTGGATTGACCGGAGTCAACCAGTTTCTTCTCTTCCTCCAGCAGCGAGTTGCGCAGATCCAGCGCCGAGAAGAGCACCGGGTTGCCGCTCGAGTAGGTGAACCCCCAGAACTGGTAGTATTTCCGCAGCACCGGATCGCTCTCCAGCGTGTTGATCATCTGCATCCAGGTCCGGACGTTGGACATCAGGCCGTGGACGAACACCACCGGAATCCGGTCCGAACGGTAGGGTTCGAACATGTACAGCCCCTGCATCCGGTGCGTCTTCTCCGGCCGGAGCATATAGGTCAGGTAGTCGAACGGCAGCGGATTGCGCACCATATAGGCCAGCGGCGTGGAGAAATCCATCTCCAGCGGAAGCGTGAACTCCCGCAGGTGCGCCGTTTCGCGGCTGCGCGGATCGAGAAACACCAGCTGCGCGGAAATCGTCTTATCCCGCTTGTCGAAATCGATCATCAGCGTGCCGGGCAGCGTCTGCTGTTCGGCGAACCGGGTGTGCTCCGCGCCTTCCGCCGCGATCGCCGCTTCGGTCAACCGGCAGATCAGCGGCGCGCCGATGCCGAAACTCCGGCTCATATGCGTCAGGTTTTTCGTCCGGTAATCGGCGCAGAGCAGGAACTCCGCGAAGTTCTGCGACGGCAGCGGCAGTTCGAAGCGCGGCGGCAGGAAGGTGATCCGCTGCCCTCCGGCGGCGTTCAGCGAAAACGCCGACTTGAGTTCGAGTCCGCGTTTGTTCAGGTAATCGAACAATTCAGAAATCGCCAGGTTGTAAGTCCGCATCATCGCCAGCCGTTCGGCGTTGTACGGCTTCAGGTCCGGCTGGTCGAGCAGCGCCAGATAGCTGTAACTGTACAGCGCCGACGACAGGAAGAACCGCACGGCCACATCCGGGTCGCTTTCGCGCAGCCCGATATTGAGCGCGCAGTCGGCGAGGGCGGTGAGGTATTCCGGGCGCGGTTCTTCGCGGAACAGCTTCTCCAGTGCGGTGATCAATTCGAACGGCTGCTTCTCGTAAGTTTCTTCCAGCAGGAAGTTCCCGAGCAGGTTGTTGGTGTTCTGCGAAATTCCCTTCGAGGTGGCGGCGCTTCCGTATTCGGCACGCCCGTCGGCCCCCACCCGGACGACGCCGATTTCGCCGGCGCAGCCCGCCAGAAACAAAAGAACGGCGAACCATGCCGCCGCCGCTCCCATTCGAATTGGTTTCATCGCGTTTCCTCCTTTTGCGGCGGCGGGGACGTCGGCCCCCACGCCCGGTAGATTTGCGGAACCAGATATTTGATCACCGACGCCGCCGGCAATGCCAGGATCATGCCCGGAATTCCGGCGAAGATCGCCCCGAGCAAGACGACGATGATCGTCTCCAGCGTCGACAGCCCCAGCGACTCCCCGATCACGGCGGGATAAAGGATGAACTGTTCGATGATGCCGTTGTAAATCAGGTACGCCGCGATGATTCCGGCCAGCTGCACTCCGCTCACCGCGGAGCCGCCCACCGCGAGGGTGACCAGGATCGTCACCGTGGCGGAGACGATCGGCCCGATGTACGGCAGCAGGATTCCGCACCCGGCCAGCAGCCCGAGCACTGGAAAATAAGGGACTCCGAGAAAGAAGAAACAGGTGGTGTAGACCGTCGCGTCAACCGCCATCAGCGTCAGGTAGCCGCGCACCCAGACCCGGAGCTTGTTGATGACTTCGCCGATGATGCGCTGCGCCTCGGACATCGTCTCCGGGCTCGCCCCGGGCAGCCAGCTTCCGTTGAAGACGGTACTGACCAGGTATTCGCTCTGCCGCTTGCGGTTCGAGCCGTCGCTCGGCCCGCAGAATTCCGCCAGCTTGGTCAGGAACAGCAGGAAGAAGAAAGTCGTCAGCAGAAGATCCACGAGAATCACCATGACGGTGCCGATCACCCCCGCCGTGAACGAGAACAGTCCGCCCGTCCGCTGCAGCAGGTAACCGGCGAGTTCGCGTTGCGCCGATTCGTCGTGCAGGAGCCGGCTGACCTGGTCGAGCCCCCATTTGACCAGCGGGAGGTTCTCGAACCGCTCGCGCAGCCGCTCCAGATACACCTGGCCCTGTTCGATCAGCTTGCCCGCTTCTGAATTCCACAGCGCGGGCGCGGAAGTGCCTTCGGGAGCGGACGTCGCCGCGATCGGTTCCGCCACCGCCGGAACCTTCGGCTGCGGCGCGGTTGTCGCCGTTGCCGGGGGCGTCGCAGTGGTTGCGGCGGTGCTTTCGATATGGACCTGCGTCCAGCCCCGGAGGCTGGTGACATAATGTCTGGTGAGCATGGAAATGCCGCTTAAAAGCAGAATGGCGAGAACCAGCAGCACGCCGCAGGTCAGCGTCACCGCCCGGGTGATGCACTGATGCTCGTAGTGTTTCGACTCCTCTTCAGGGGTCGGGGCGGCGGCGCCGTGGCGCTGGATCGACGCGGCCAGTTTATGCAGCGGGGAGATCACGAAATCGATCACCCGGAACAGCAGGTAGCCGAGCCCCCGGCGCTGCCGCTGCCGCCGTTCGAAATACTTCTCGAGCGGCAGCACCACATAAGCCACGATCAATCCGAAAATCACCGAACGCAGCAGCGTTGCGGTCAGGATGAACACCGCGATCACGATCAGTGCCACCAGCACTCCGGCTCCGGAGCGCAGGATGCGGGCGCGACGGGACTGGGTCTCGACCACCTCGTTCCGCATGGTCTTCATCTCGTCGTCGGAGAAGCCGAGCCGCCGACCGAGTTCGTCGATCAGCGCGAACCGTTCGGCATGGGCTTCATTCCCCGCCGCCAGAATGAGCAGCAGCCGGATCAGGCGCTCCCGCTCCACGTCGGAGCACTCCTTGAACAGCGGTGCCGCCTCTTCGGCGGTGACGGTCGGGGCGCTTCGCATGGCGGACACCATCCGCTCGATCCGGAGCGGCGGGAAATCGTCGGCGAGCAGTTGCCGGAAAGATTCGGCGTCCCGTTCGGAAATCGCTTCCTTCCCGGCCAGAACCGTCCGGGCCAGCGACAGCACCGCCTGGCGGCGCTTCGCCTCCTTCGGCTCGGGCTCCTCCTCCCCGCTGAACAGGGCGACGGCGCGGGCGAAATTGCGGCGGAGGGAGCGTTCCATGCTTCCCCCGAATTTCAGCGATCCCGGAATTTTGGAAAAATCAATCATCCGAACCGTCCTTCCATGACGACCGCCTGCCGGGCCGCCGTTTCACAACCCGCCTGTCTGCGTTTTTCGGCGGAAGAACTAGTGAATCCGCACGTCGCGGTGCCCGGGGACAACTTCCCCGATCACGCCGACGGTGAATCCCTTGCCGCGTGCAATGGCCAGCGCCTCGTCCACCGCCTTCTCCGGTACGAACCAGACCATGCCGACGCCCATGTTGAAGACGCGGTAGGCCTCGACCGGATCGACGTTCCCCTTTTCGACCAGCACCTTGAACACCGGCGGAATCGGCAGCACGTCGGTGCGGAACACCGCCGTGACGTCGTCCGGCAGAATCCGCGGCACGTTGTCGTAAAGGCCGCCGCCGGTGATGTGCGCGATGCCGTGCAGCGGAAGATCCGCGTCCTGCGCCGCCCGGATCGCCGGGTAGTAGCAGGTGTGCGGCTTGAGCAGCGCTTCGCCCACCGTTTCGCCGAGCTCTTCGAGATAGGTCTTGACCGTGTATCCGCACTTGGCGAAGAAAATATTGCGGGCCAGGCTGAAGCCGTTGGTGTGCAGGCCGTTGGAGCCGAATCCGATGGCGACGTGGCCGGGCCGGATCTTCTCGCCGGTGATCAGCTTGGACTTCTCCACCACGCCGGTGATCACGCCGACCAGGTCGAAGTCGTTGCCGTACATGCCCGGCATTTCGGCGGTTTCGCCGCCGAGCACCGCGCAGTTGGCCGCCTTGCAGGCGTCGGCGATTCCGGTCAGCACATGCTCGTAGAGCGGGCTGCGCAGCTTGCCGATCCCGATATAATCGAGGAAGTAGAGCGGCTCGGCCCCCTGCACCGAAATATCGTTGATGCAGTGGTTGACGATGTCGTGGCCGACCGTGTCGTATTTTTCCATCATCATCGCGATCATCAGCTTGGTGCCGACGCCGTCGATGCTGGAGACGAGCACCGGTTCGCGGTATTTCGACAGGTCGAGCTGGAAGAGTCCGCCGAATCCGCCGACCGGCGCCAGCATCTCGGGCCGCCGGGTCTCGGCAAATTTCCGCTTGACCTGATCCAGCAGTGATGTAGCCAGGTCGATATCCACGCCGGCGGCCTTGTACAAATCGCTCTTCACCTTCTCGCCCATACGAAATCCCTCAGAAATATTGTCCAAACCAGTGTTCGAAAAGAATGTAATATCCTACATTCCTGAAATATACATGCCGAACGGCACAATTACAAGTTCCAGAAGCGTTTCACGCCGGAATAGGCCATCCGCTCGGCGAGCGACATGGCGATCTCTTCCGGAATCTGGCCGCGTTCCACCATGCCGCCGAGGACGTCGGAGAGCACCCGGCGGAACATCTCGAACCGCGAACCGTAGCTCAACAGCTTGCGCGAGTCGGAGACCATCCCGGCGAAGTTCGCCAGCACGTCGATCGAACCGATGTATTCGAGCTGGCGGCGCATCCCGATCGGGGTGTCGTTGAGCCACCACGCCGAACCGAGCGAAACCGTCTCGCCGAAGGCGCGGGTCAGCGTCGCCAGCGTCATCTGGTGGATCGCATCCATGCAGTAGAGCACCACTTTGAGCTTGCCGTCGAAACGGTTGAGGAAGCGGACCAGGTTCGGCGTATAGTCGAGGAAGTGGCTGGAGATGTCGCCGCCGACGTCCGCCCCGAGTTTCTCGAACAGCGAATAGCGGACATCGCGCACCGCGCCGATGTGGAGCTGCGTCACCCAGCCGCTCGCCGCGTTGAGCGCGGCCGCTTCGGCGAGGAAGGCTCCCATGTAGCGGTCGATTTCGCCGAAAGTCAGTTCCCGTCCGGCCAGCGCCTTGCGGAAGATCGCGTCGATGTCGCCGATCGGCGCGCTGGAGTAGACCGGGTACTCGATGCCGTGGTCGCTCGCGCGGCAGCCGTTCTCCTCGAAGTGCTTGTGCGAAAGCTTCATCGCCTCGAGCATGTCGTCGAATCCCACGATCTTCATGTTGAAGCGGGCTTCGACCTGCTTGATGTAGTCGCGCCAGCCGGTCGAGAAGATCTTCATCGCCTTGTCCGGGCGCCAGGTCGGGCGGATCAGCACCCGGCCGACCTTCTCATTGACCTGTTTGTGATATTCGAGCGTGTCGATGAGGTCGTCGGTCGAGCTCATCACTTCGACGTTGAGCGGGCCGGTCAGCAATTCCTGCGGACGGAAGGCGTCGGTGGCGAGCTTGGCGTTGACCTCGTTCCAGATCTTTTCGCCGGTCGCTTCGGAGAGCAGTTCGGTGACGCCGAAATAATTCTTGAGGTCGAGGTGAATCCACTCGTAGACCGGGTTCCCGGCCAGTTCCGGGAAGACGGCGGCGAGCGCGAGGAACTTCGCCTTCGGCTCGGCGTTTCCGGTGATCAGCTCTTCGGCCACGCCGCGCTTGCGGAGCATTTCCCAGACGTAGTGGTCGGTCGCGGCGAACAGCTGCCAGGCGTCCTGGTAATTGGCGTTGTCGGCGATCTCCTTCAGGTTCGCATGGTTGTGGGGGTCGACCACCGGCAGGTCCTTGATCGATGCGAAAATCCGCACGCCGGTTTCATTGGTGATGAGATATTTGGAGTCCATGAAAGCCATGATTGACTGTCCTTCTGTTATAAAAATCGTTTGGTGCGATATCGTTACACGTTGACCGAATCGGCGGCGGCCGATGCGAGTTCCGCATTGTGCCGTTCCAGCACCGGACGGATCTCCTCCGCCAGGAACTCTTCGACCTGCCGCGGCGCGCGGCCGACGAACGTTGTCGGGTCGAGCAGCGAATCGAATTCGTCGCGGATGCACGCGAACGCCGGATCGTTGCGGAGCCGGTCGAGCAGGTCGTTGTCCGCCCCCTCTTCCTTCACCCGGCGCGCCGCCGCCATCGAGTGAACCCGGATCACCTCGTGCAGCTCCTGCCGGTTGCCGCCCTTGCGGACCGCCGCCATCAGCAGGTTTTCCGTCGCCATGAACGGCAGTTCCGCCTGGATGTGACGCTTGATGACGTTCGGCCAGAGCTGGATGCCGTCGGTGATGTTGATCAGCAAGGAAAGAATGATGTCCACCGTGAGGAACCCTTCGCCGAGGATGATGCGGCGGTTGGCGGAGTCGTCGAGCGTCCGCTCGAACCACTGCGTCGCCTCGGTCATCGCCGCGTTGCCGGGCAGGTTCATCACGTAACGCGCCAGCGAGCAGACCCGCTCGCTGCGCATCGGGTTGCGCTTGTAGGCCATCGCCGAAGAGCCGATCTGCTTCTTCTCGAACGGCTCCTCCACCTCCTTGAGGTTGGCGAGCAAGCGGATGTCGGTCGCCATCTTGGCCGCCGACTGGGCGATTCCGGAGAGGATCGCCATCACGAAATAGTCGATCTTGCGCGTGTAGGTCTGGCCGGAAACCGCGATCACCCGGTCGAACCCCATCGCCGTCGCCACCGATTTCTCCAGCTCGCGGCACTTGGCGTGGTCGCCGTCGAAGAGTTCGAGGAAACTCGCCTGCGTTCCGGTGGTCCCCTTCACGCTGCGGAAGGGCAGCTCTTCGATCTCGCGCTCGAGCCGCTCGAAATCGAGCAGGAAATCCTGCAGATAAAGGCTGAACCGCTTGCCGACCGTGGTCAGCTGCGCCGGCTGGTAGTGGGTGAAGCCGAGCGTCGGCAACTCCTTGTTGCGGTCGCAGAAGACTGCGAGCTGGGCCATCAGCTTGAGCAGCTTGCCGCGGAGGATCTTCATCCCCTCGCGCATCTGGACAAGTTCGGTGTTGTCGGTGACGAAGCAGCTCGTCGCGCCGAGGTGGATGATCGGCATCGCATCCGGGCAGAGCTCGCCGAACACGTGGATATGGCTCATCACGTCGTGGCGGAGCTCTTTCTCCTTCTCCGCGACGCGGTCGAAATCGATGTCTTCCAGATGGGCGGCCATCTGCCCGATCTGCTTGTCGGTGATGGCGAGCCCGAGCTTCTGTTCGCACTTCGCCAGTTCCAGCCAGAGACGCCGCCAGGTGGAGTGTTTGAATTGCGGCGACCAGACGCGGCTCATCTCCGCCCCGGCATACCGGTCGGTCAACGGACTGGAATAAACATTCTGATTCACGAAAAATTCTCCTGTATCGATCGGCTTCAACTGAAATTCACGCTTATTTGCAAAACCGGAGTTGACTTCGGCCGGAATGCAGTTTATTATAATTTAAGTCGCAAATGCCGTTTTGGCAAGAAAAAAAATGGTAATTTCCGCAATGAATGCAAAACACCTCGGCCTGATTCTCCGGGTAAACGATATTGACATGTGCCGCCTCTTCTACCGCGACCTCCTCGAACTCGGGGAGCCGGTGTTCGACAGCACCTTCGCCGTCGTCTTCCAATTGGCGGAAAATCTGACGCTGACTCTGGAGAAAAGCGCGGCGGAGTATCTCGAACACGCCTCGGCCGCCTCCACCATCGCCATCGCCGTCCCCGACCTCGAAATCTTCGCGGAGAAACTCGACTCCGGCGGCTGCCCGCTGGATGAGGAATCCATCCGCATCGGCATCATCGAATACCGCCGCGGCATCGACCCCGAAGGCAATCCCTTTCTGGTTTTTCAGGCGGATTGACCCCCATCCTTTTCAAAAAAAGCGGTTGTCGGCGGGCATTCTCGGGCTGCGGCGTGACTTGGTCGTTTGAGGGCGGTTGAGCGGTAAGGAGAATGGCTATGAAGCGGTTGCTGGCTTTTTTAGGCGTGATGGTTTGGGTGGCGGTCTTCGCCGCCGAGCCGGAGTTTGTCGATCAGGATTGGCACGATGCGAAGCGCAATCGGGATATTCCGGTCCGGATTTATTTTGACCGAGGGCAACCCGGGCCGCGTCCGGTGATGATCTTTTCCCACGGGCTCGGCGGTTCCCGCGAGGGGTATTCCTATCTGGGACGGTATTGGAGCAAAGCCGGGTGGATTGTGGTGGTGGTCGAGCACAAAGGGAGCAACCGCGACCTGCTGCGTTCGCTCAATCCGATGCAGGCGATGAAGCGCGCGGTCGCCGACCCTGCCAACGCCGTCAACCGTCCGCTGGATATCACGTTCGTCATCGATACGCTGGAAACGATGAACCGCGAAGGCGAGTGGAAGGACCGGTTCAATCTCAAAGAGCTTGGCGTCGGCGGCCATTCGTTCGGCGCTTTCACCGCGCTGGCCTCCGCCGGGATGAAGTTCATCCTGCCGGACGGGACGGAGAAGAGCTTCGCCGATCCGCGGATCAAGGCCGCGCTGGTATTGAGTCCGTCGGCGGGCCGCCGCCAGATGCTCCAGGGCGCGAAGGCGTTGGAGGAGATCAAAATCCCCTGCTTTTACATGACCGGCACGCTGGACGATTCGCCGATCGGCGACACCTCGGCGGCGGAGCGGCGCTGGGTGTTCGACAACGGGAAGAATCCCCGTTTCCTGCTGACTTTCATCGGGGGAGACCATATGATCTTCTCCGGCCGTCCGCGGCTTCTCCGCCGGGACGGGCCGCCCAACGCGAGCGACGCGGCGTTCCAGAAGGTCATTGCCGAACTCTCCCTCGACTTCCTGAACGGTTATGTGAGGGGCGACAAGGCGGCGCGCGAGAAACTCGAGCAGGGCGGGGAGAAAGCCGCCAAAGACAAGATCGCCACCTGGGAAACCTCCCGCTGAAGTTTGCAAATTTGTCCGCCCGCCGGCTTGAAAATCGGCATTGACGCTGTATCTTTTTCGCTTTACGATTCTTAACGACAAGATCGAAAGCGGAATTTTTTATGGCGCGTATTCTGGTTTATCTGTTTCCGGTCATGGTCAATTTCATGGCGGGCGGGACTTTTTTCATCGCCGCTTTCCGGTTGGCGGAAGGCGGCGCCGGCAGCGTGGCGGTGGGGATGACGCTGGCGGTCTGGGCAGCGGTGTACTCGGTCTCCTCGCTGCTGGTCGGGCGCATCACCACGCCGGGCAACGCGCCGGGACTGATCGTCGCGGGTTCGCTCATCCTCGCCGCCGACTCCCTCGGATTCCTCATTTTCGACGGCATCTACACGCAGTTTCTCTGGCTGGCGCTGCATGGCTTCGGCTTCGCCTTCTACTGTACGCCGTTTCAGGTGTTCGCCAAGTCGCTGGAACCGGAGCGGAACAGCGGAACCGTGCGCTCGGCGGCGCTCTACACCGCCTCGTGGAGCATCGGCATGGCGATCGGGCCGTTCATCTTCGGGCTTTTTCCATTCCGGGTCGGTTATCTGGTCAATATTCTGCTCGGCGTGGCCGCCGCGTTCGGCGTGCGCGCGTTGGAACGGAGCCGAAAGAACACTGTACCGGCTCCGGTCAAAGAGCACGACGGCGGGAATCCGGTCGATTATGCGCATTTTCCCGATCTGGTCCGGATCGGCTGGCTCGTCGGCGGCATCGGGACGGTGGCGGTGACCATCGTCCGCACCATGGTGCCGGACCGGGCGGTGATGCTCGACTTCACCAAATCCGACGCCGGGCTGGTGCTGGCGATGGTGAGCCTGATTCAGGCCGTCACCGGATTTTTCCTGATCCGGAGCCGCAGCTGGATGTACCGGCCGCGGCCGATGGTGCTCTTCGGCGCCTGCGGCATCCTCGGTCTGCTGCTCTTCGGAATAGGAACCCGGCTGCCGGTCTTCTACTGCGCCGCCGTCGCCTACGGAATTTTCTCCGGCGCGACCTACTTCTGCCTGGTCTTTCATTCGCTGGTCCACCCGACCCGGAGCGCGCATTACGTCGCCGTCAACGAGGCGGTGGTCGGCGTCGCCAACATCACCGGACCGGTACTCGGCGGCTGGGCTGCTGCAGCGGCGGGCAGTTCCGGAGTTCCCTTCCTCTCTGCCGCCATCCTGGTTGCCGCGACGTTCGGAGCGGTCGCCTTGTTCCTCCGTTCCGTACCGGCCCGGCATTGATGGGCAACCGCCGTTCCTGCCGGGGCGGCGGACCCCGTTTCCCCTGAAAAGAGTGGGGCGCATCCTCCTATTTCTTGAATTCTTTCTTCTTTTTTTCATTTTGATCTTGACATCGCTTTCCTTTTCCGGTATAATTAAAGCCGTCAGAGGTTGAACAGTTGCAGAACATGTTCAATCCGGAAAGCGGTGGACGATCCCCCCGTTTCAACTTGTAAAAGACAGAGGACAGCGCAATGGCCGGCAATAATTATATGGACATCTATCAGGCGTTGAAGACGCGGATTACGGACGGGGACCTGCGGGCTCACGAAACCCTCCCTTCCGAAAACGTGCTTTGCACCGAATTCGGGGTGAGCCGGAATACCGTCCGCCGGGCGCTGGGCCTGCTGATCGACGATGCGCTGATTTTCCGCAAGCCCGGAGTCGGTTCCTCGGTCGCCGCGCGGCCGAAGGACAGGCCGCGGATTCCGATGATCGGCCTGAACCTCGGCGGACAGGCGGAGAAACTGCCGTTTTACACGCAACTTCTCCAGACCGGGATGCAGAACGCCAGCGCGACTTGCGGTGCGCAATTGTGCCTGTTCAACCGGGAATCCATGACGGCGGACACGATGGCGTCGCTTTCGGGATTCATCTCGGTCGGCTCCAATGTGCAGTACATGGACCAGCTGCGGGAATTCGCCCGGGGCGGCAAGCCGGTGACTGTCATCAACCGCGTTCCCTCCTTTCCGGAACTGTCCTATGTTTCGGTCGATTATGAGCTTGAGTCCGCGGAGATGGTCGGTCATCTGCTGGATATGGGGTTCAAGCGGGTGGCGATCCTCGGCAGCATGGAAGGCGGCGAGGGGTTCGCGTTGCGTACCGTCGGCTGGAAACGGGCGTACCGGGAACGCGGAATCAATTTCCCGGCGGAGTTGTCGCTGGAGAGCGCCCGGGCATTCCATGAATCGGAGATGCAGACCTTCCTGGCGGAAGAGAAGCCGGACGCGATCTTCGTCACCGCGGGTGAATTCATGAACTTCCTGCTGGTCGCCGGAATGCGCCTCGATTCGAAGTTTTTCGACAACGTGCTGGTCGCCTGCTTCGACGACTTCAGCCAGCTCGAGGCGTGGCGCTCGATTCCGATCGCCTTCATTCAGATGCCGCTGCAGGAGATGGCGGAGCTGGCGGTTCGCCATATTGTGGAATATCCGGGCAACCCGAAGGTGATGCGCCGGATCATGAAGAGCCGCTTTGTGTTCAACGCCGGCTGTCTTCAGCTGTGCAACCGGCTTCGGAAATCGAAATGACCGTCTTTGTTAAATCATCTTTATTGTCCCCTGACCATACCATCAGAAAGGAACCAGTATGAAAAAGAATTTTACACTGATTGAGCTTTTAGTGGTGATTGCCATCATCGCAATTCTTGCCTCCATGCTGCTGCCGGCGCTGAATCAGGCACGCGAACGCGGGAAGAGTTCGAATTGCACGAATAATTTGAAGCAGCTCGGCACCGGATTCATGCAGTACTGCAACGATTATCAGGACATGCTTCCCCCCGTGTATTACTCCGGGTCCACCTTCAACTGGCAGCAGGCGCTGATGGGGGCGCCGAGCGACGCTGCTGCAGTGACGGTCGGCCCTTATGCGACAACCAAACTGTTCTGGTGCCCCTCGATGATTCAGTCGGCGCGCTACGCTTCGCAATGGTCCTCCGCTACGATCGAATACGGGTTGAACGTCTATCTCTACCCCAGGAGCAACGGAAATGGCGTCTCGCCTAAAATCGCGCAGTTGAAAAATCCTTCGCGCAAGCTGATGCTCACCGATACCTGGTATTCCGCCACCAACACCAACAGCGGGTATTATCGCTGGAAATACGATGCTTCGAGCAATGGCTGGGGCTGGCCTGCCGGACGCCACAGCTCAAGCGCCAATATCCTTCATGTCGATGGGCATGTGGCTCCGTACCGGATTTCGAATATCGTCAATCCGTGGGGAACCGACCCGTTCAATTCGAGCAACTCGGACAATCTGCAATACAACAGATACGGTTACTGAACTTCAGTCTTCTTCCGGCAATAATAGCAATTCAACATCAGGAAACCATGAAATACTTGCTGAAAATCACTCTTCTTCTGCTCTGCTGCGGATGCTTTGCCGCAACTGCCCAGAACCCGGCCGATGTTTCGCGTTCCGCCGTGGAACGCATGCTGAAAAAACTCCCGCCCCGGGGACGGCTTTTCGTCGATTTCGCGCAATGGACTCCGGAAAAAGCGCAGGAGTGTTTTGCGTTCAAGCCGGGCAAAGAGTTGACGATGAAAAACGCCGATTACATCCTGACCCTGCCGCTCTCGGAATACAAGCTCGAAGGCGTCCGGCTGCTGGATGTCTCCCGCACCGTCCTCGACCGGACGCTGACGCTCGCCTTCGCCTGGAAGTTCACCGGCGATGAGAAGTACGCCCGCCGTGCGGTCGAGGAGATCATGAACGCGGCGGCGTTTCCGGACTGGAACCCCAAGCATTTTCTCGACACTTCGACCATGGCGCTGGGGCTGGCCATCGGCTATGACTATCTCTACGACTTCCTGACTCCGGAACAGCGCCGCACCCTGGTCGGGGCGATGGTGGAGAAAGGCATCAAGCCCGCGCTCGCCGTCAAAGACGGCTGGACGAAGGGCACCAACAACTGGACCCAGGTCTGTTACGGCGGGATGACCGCCGCGGCGCTGATCTGCGCCGACGCCGAGCCGAAACTCTGTGCCGAGCTGATCCACCGGGCCGTCGTCAATGTCCCGACCGTGATGAAAATCTCCTACTCCCCGAACGGGGGGTACCCGGAGGGGCCGAGCTACTGGGGGTACGGCACCGGGTACAACTGCATCCTCATCGCCCTCCTGAAACACGCGCTCGGGACGGATTTCGGCCTGAGCGAAGTTCCCGGCTGGAAGACCACCGGCGTCTACCTCGCCAGCGCCCTGACCCCCTCCGGCAACACCTACCATTACGCGGACGGAATGAACGAATGCGTCCCGACCTTCGCCAGCTTCTATCTGGCGTCGCAGTATCCCGGCAACGTCTTCTTCTGCCCGCGTTCGCGGGAACGGCTGCTCTGGTACAGCCGCCAGAAACCGAAGGACGGACAGCTGGTGAACGCCCGGCAGATTCAGCTCTCCATGTTCTATATGGATCAAAGCATCGGGAACGCCCCGTCTCCGGCGATCCAGTACTGGAGCGGAAAGGACGCGACGCTGCCGATCTTCCTGTGCCGCACGGCGTGGACGCCGGACGCGCTCTACCTCGGCATCAAGGGCGGCGGCACCAAACTCTCCCACGCCCATATGGATGCGGGCAGTTTCGTGATCGAATCCGAAGGCGTCTACTTCGTTCAGGAGCTGGGCAACGAGCGGTACATCAATATCGAAAAACGCGGGTTGAACCTGTGGGGAATCGAGCAGGACAGCGACCGCTGGAAGCTCTTCCGCTACGGTCCGCTCGGGCACAGCATCATCCGGATCGATGACGACCCGCAGCTGGTCACCGGGTTCGCCACCATGGAGAATGTGAAGATGAATCCGAACGGCAATTGCTCGCTCGACGTCGAACTTTCGAGTCTCTACGCCAACGCGAAGAGCGTCGTCCGCTCGGTCGATTTCACACCGCGGCGGATTCGGTTCACCGACACGCTGACCGGGTTGAAGCCGGGGGCGAAAGTCACCTTCCAGTTCTGCACCAAAACCGATCTCGCCGACGGCGGGGCGAACTCCATATTGATGAGTTCCAAAGGCAAGTTCATGCAAGTCAAGGCGGAGCTGCCCGGCGGCGCGGAGATCAAGTGGTGCAATGCCCTGGCGGACAGTTTCCGCAAGGAGTATGAGGCGGAGAACGGAAATGCCCGGGTGGTGTGGTTCGAAACCGTCGCTCCCGCCTCCGGCAAGGTGAGCTACTCGGTGGAATTCATCCCCGGAAACGGACAGGCCGCGACCCGATGATTGCGCAGGAGGAAACGAAGAAGCCGAAAATCTGGCAGGCGGGCACGCTGACCTACACCACGGCCGGAATCGCAACGCTGTTCCTCTGGCTGCTCTGGGGCGATTTCGCCTGGGGGCTCAAAGAGCGCTCCGTCGGATATGTCGCCGGGCTGATGGTGAAATCGTTCGGGATTTCGGACTTCACCTATACGATCCTGATGGTCTCGTTCCCGTGCTTCACCAACATCTTCCTGATGCCGATCATCAGCTACCGGTCGGACCGGTACCGCAGCAGATGGGGCCGCCGGATTCCGTTCCTGGCCAGGCTCACCCCGTTCGTGGCGATCGGCCTCGTGGGGCTCGGATTCACGCCGACGCTCGGCAAATGGCTGGCGGGAGAGACCGGGTTTTCGGTCCATCTCGCCTCGCTGCTGGTGTTCGGCTTCTTTTGGATCATCCTCGACTTCGGGACGACGCTGATCAACGCGATCTTCGTTGCACTGGCCAACGACGTGGTGCCGACGGCGCTGCTCGGACGGTTCCTGGCGATGTTCCGGGCGATCAGTTTGATCTGCGCGATGGTGTTCAACGCCGGGCTGCTCGGATACGCGGAGACGCATTCGATGCCGATCTTCGTTTTCCTCGGAATCTTCTACTTTGTCGGGCTCTACTCGATCTGCCTCAAGGTCAGGGAGGGGAGCTACCCCGCGCCGCCCGATGAAACGGCGGGCGGGAAGCCGAAAAATTTCTCCGGAGCGATCCGGACCTATTTTCGCGAATGCTATTCGCTGCCCTACTACCGCTGGGTCATCGCCGCGCAGGTCTGCTGTTCGCTGTCGGTGCTGCCGCTCAATACGTTCGTCATCTTCTACGTGAAGAGTCTTGGGTTGAACATGGGGACGTTCGGCAAGATCACCGCGTGCATCTTCCTGGTCGCCGTGCTGCTCAGCTTCGGCCTCGGCTTTCTCTCGGACAAGTTTCATCCGATCCGGATGGGCATCGCCAGCATGTCGCTGCTGCTGGTCGTTCAGGTCACCGCCTGGCTGTCGATTCACAACATCACGACCTTCATCATCTTCTTTGCGCTGCACGAGCAGGTCATCATGGCGTTCAACACGCTGATGGCCTCCTACACCCAGCGATTGTTCCCGCGGCCGCTCTACGCGCAATTCAACTCGGCGCTTCAGATGACGATGGCCATCGCCTCGGTGATGCTTGCCCCGATGGTGGGAACCATCCTCGACCTGCTGAACCACCAGTATGTCTATGTGTTCATCATCAACGCGGTGATCGGGTCGTTCGGGCTGTTTTCGCTGTTCCGGGTCTTCCGCTACTACCTCAAATACGGCGGCGACTCGGCTTACCGGGCGCCGATGCCGGCGACGGACGTGCCGGAGCCTCCGGTCGGAAATGCAACGGCGGAAGGCGTCGCCGAATAAAACAAAACCCCTTGCCCGGCGTTTGGCGCCGGCAAGGGGTGGATTCTATTCCGCTTATTCTCCGGCGCTGTCGCTGAGCTCGAGATCGGTGCCGGCGTCGAGGCGCGAGTGGCGGACGATGCGGCCGAGTTCGAGGTAGATCACATCTTCGCAGATGTTCGTCGTGCAGTCGCCGATCCGCTCGAGATGGCGGGAGATGAACATCGCATCGACGTAATAGGCGACATCTTCCGGGTGCCTGGCGATCAGCGCCATCGCCCGTTCGATCACCTGCTTGTTGATCGCGTCGACTTCCGCGTCCATGCGCATCACCTCGTTGGCGTCGAGACAGTTGCGCGAAACCAGCGCGTCGAGGGCGCGTTTCAGCATCTGCCGGACCAGCTGCATCTGTTCGCTGAAATCAATCACCTCGGCCGGTTCCCGCCGGGTGTGTTCGGCGGAGTCGAGCGTATGGCGCGCGATATTGACCGCGAGGTCGCCGATGCGTTCGAGTTCGTTGTTGACCTTGAGAATGGTGATGATGTAGCGCAGATCGCCGGCGACCGGCTGGTGGAGCGCCAGAATCTTCAGGCACTCCTCCTCGATGGTGATTTCGGTGCGGTCGATCGCGTCGTCGCGGGCGATGACGGCGGCAGCCATTTCGCTGTTCGGTTCGGCGGCGGCGGCGACTGCCTGCCGGACCGCCGTCTCGACGGCGGCGGCGAGGCTGCTCACCATCCGCTTGAGCCGGGAAATCTCTTTTTCCAGTTGTTCTCTCATGATGGCCTCCTCATCCGAAACGTCCGGTGATGTATTCTTCCGTCTTTTTGCAGGACGGGTTTGTGAAGATTTTCTCGGTTTTGTCGAATTCGATGATTTCTCCCTTGTAGAAGAAAGCGGTGTAGTCCGAAATACGCGACGCCTGCTGCATGTTGTGGGTGACGATCACCACGGTGAAACGCTCGCGCAACTGAAGCACCAGGTCCTCGATCTTGAGCGTGGCGACCGGGTCGACGGCGCTGGTCGGCTCGTCCATCAGCAGGATTTCCGGCTCGGCGGCGATGGCGCGGGCGATGCAGAGCCGCTGCTGCTGGCCGCCGGAGAGGGCGAGGCCGGACTTTTTCAGCTTGTCCTTGACTTCGTCCCAGAGCGAAGCGCCGCGGAGCGCGTTTTCCACCCGGTTGGCGATTTCGCTCTTGGAGAGCTTGAAATGGAGCCGCATCGGATACGCGACGTTGTCGAACACCGACATCGGGAACGGCGTCGGCTTCTGGAAGATCATGCCCACCTTGCGGCGGAGCTCCAGCACATCGACCTCGGGCGCGAGGATGTTCTGCCCGTCGATCCGGACTTCGCCGTCGGCGCGCTGGCCGCGGTAGAGCTCGAAGATCCGGTTGTAGACCCGCAGGTGGGTCGACTTGCCGCAACCGGAGGGGCCGATGACGGCGGTGACCCGGTTGGCCGGAATTTCGAGGCTGTTGCCGAACAGCGCCTGGTGCCCCCCGGCGTAAAAGAAGTCCAGATTGCGGACGGAAATTTTGATTTTCTCCTCAGCGTCCATTATGTCTCTCCTTGAAGATGATCCGGGTCGAGATGTTCAGCAGCAGAACCAGCAGCGTCACGACGAGCGCGGCGCCCCATCCGGCGGCATGCTGTTCCTCGAACG
>CAYSZM010000002.1:0-87010 GCA_964435365.1 uncultured Victivallis sp.
AGAGTCCGGTGGCGGGGTCGCGGAAGAGTTTCCGCATCGTCTCGAGCTGGCCGACTGCCTCCTTCCGCCAATCCTCCCGGTCGAAGGCATTCGCCGCAAAGGCGAGGAACGGGCAGGTGGCGAAGAGCATGTCGATCCAGACATGGGTGATCGGGTGATTCGGATTCTGCGAACCGAGGATGCCGTGTTTGTCGCGCGGTCCACGTTCAAGCCACTCCTCCACGGCGCGGCGCAGCGTTTCGCGCTGTTCCGGCAGTTTTCCCGCGGCGACCAGCAGCGCGAATCCGCTGCCGCCCAGCCGGTAGAAATCGTAGGCGCCGAACGTGTGGGTGAGTTTGCCGGTGTAGAGCGGCTCCATCAGCGCAAGGCAGCGCTTGAGGAGCCCGGCGTCGTTCCGCCGGACCGCCATCTCCGCCATCGCGTGGAAGGTGACGATCTCCGGGTAACGGAAGGCGTCCGGCTGAATCAGAGCAAAATGCTTCTCCATCAACAGCTTGGCAATCGATATGATGTCCACTTCGTACATGACTTACCTCCCCATCCAGCCGCCGTCCACCAGGTAGACGGCTCCGTTGACGTAACTGCTTGCGGCGGAAGCGAGGAAGACGGCGACGCCCTTGAAATCCTCCGGCGTGCCCCAGCGTCCGGCCGGAATCCGTTCGAGAATCTGGCGGCTGCGGTTCGGGTCCTCGCGCAGCGCCTGCGTGTTGTCGGTGGCAATGTAGCCGGGGGCGATGCCGTTGACGTTGACCCCTTTGCCCGCCCATTCGTTGGAGAGCGCCATCACCAACTCCTTGACCCCCGCCTTCGACGCGGCATAGCCCGGCACGGTGACGCCGCCCTGGTAACTCAGGAGCGAGGCGGTGAAGACGATCTTGCCGCTGCCGCGGGCGACCATCTCTTTTCCGAATTCGCGGGCCATGATGAACTGGGCGGAGAGGTTGATTTCGATGATCTTGTCCCAGTATTCGTCGGGATGTTCGGCGGCGGGCTTGCGCAGGATCGACCCGGCGTTGTTGAAGAGGATATCGACCGCCGGGTGTTCGCTCTTCACCCTGGCGATGAATTCGTAGACCGCCTTGCGGTCGGAGAAGTCGCACTGATAGGGGTAGAACTTCCGCCCGAGGGCGCGGATTTCGCGTTCGACTTCGCTCCCCGGTTCGAGCCGGGCGCTGACGCCGATGACATCGGCGCCGGCCTCGGCGAGTCCGACCGCGATGCCGCGCCCGATACCGCGGCTGCACCCGGAGACGAGGGCGAGTTTTCCGTCGAGTTTGAACTGGTCGAGAATCATCTTCTTATCCTTCCGTACACTTGATCAGAATCTTCATGGCGTCCCGCGCGGTCTCGGCGTATTCGAACGCCTTGCCCAGCTCGTCAAGCGGGAACTCCTTTGAAATCAGCGTCTCCAGCGGCAGCTCGCCGGAGGCCGCCAGCGCGATCGCCGCGTCGAAGTCCTCCTTCTCATATACCCGCGCGCCGCGCAATTCAAGCTCCTTCCAGAAAAATTTGTGCAGATCGACCGGCACCGGTTCCGGGAAGATCGCCACGATGACGATCCGGCCGCGCGGCCGCGCCATCGCGGTCATCGCCAGCGCCCCCGCCTTGGAGCCGGAGACCTCGAAGACGAGGTCCGCCCCGCTCCCGCCGGTCGCCTTGCGCACCGCCTCAACGGCGTCGGCCTCCACCGGGTTGAGAGTCGCAAACCCCAGCGAGGCGGCCAGTTCGAGCCGGAACGGGTTGATTTCAACAATCGTCACCTTGCCGCCTGCCTTGCGCGCCGCGAGGGCGACCAGCATCCCGATCGGCCCGCCGCCGTTAACCACGACGCTGTCGCCCGGCTGAACGCCGCCGATGCGGACGTCGTGACAGGCGACGGCGAGCGGTTCGACCAGCGCGGCGAGGCGGAGATCCATCCCCTCCGGCAGCCGGTGAAGCAGCCGCGCCGGGACGATCCAGCGTTCGGCGAAAGCTCCCGGCGTCTCGATGCCGAGGAAGCGGAGTTTCTCACAGATGTGGGTGAAGCCGCGACGGCAGGTTCCGCATTCGCCGCAGTTGTCGAGGGGACGGACGGTCACCGGGTCGCCGATGTTCCACCCCTCGACGCCGGGGCCGACGGCGGCAACGCGGCCGCTCGCCTCGTGCCCCACCGCCTGCGGCGGCGTGACGCGCCGGTCCATGTGACCGTGGAAGATGTGCAGATCGGTCCCGCAGATTCCGCACCAGGCGATGCGGACGGCGACTTCGCCGGGGCCGGGCTGCGGCTCCGGAATTTCCCGGCAATCGACATTGCGGGCGCCGAGATATTGGGCGGCTTTCATGGCGTAAACTCCTTCTTCTTACTTGATCAGGAAGTTGATGTTGTCGAAATTGATCTCGCGGACCATCAGATAGTCGGGCTGGTCGAGGACGAAGCGGATCACCCCGGCGACATCCTCCGGCTTGAGGAACTTTTCGCGCGGAACCTTGCGGTCCCCCCAGTAGTTGCTGTCCACCGGGCCGGGGTTGACATCGGTCACCTTGATGTGGTGGGCGATCGCCTGGTCGGCGAGCCCGCCGGAGAGTCCGCGCGCGGCGAATTTCGACGCGCAGTAAAGCGGCGCGCCGGGGTTGGTCCGCTGCCCCGCCATTGAAATCAGCGTGACGATGTGGCCGGACTGCTTCGGCTTCATGATCTTCAGCGCCTCGCGGGTGCAGAGGAACACCCCCTTCACATTCACGTCGAACATGAGCTGAAACGCATCCAGCCCGGCCTCGGCCAGGTCCGGCGTCGCAATTCCCAACCCGGCGTTGTTGATGAGGAAATCGACCGTCCCGAACTGCGCCGCACACGCCGCGAACGCCTTCGCCACCGTCGCCTCGTCGGCCACGCTGCCGGTCAGGTAGCCGAACGACTCCCCGAGCTCAACCTTCAGGCTCTCCAGCTCCTCCGGTCTCACGCTCAACGAATAGACATTGGCCCCGGCGGCGGCCAGCGCCTTCGCCGTCGCACGCCCGATTCCGCTGCCCGCCCCGGTGATGAATGCGGTCTTTCCGGCAAGGCTCATAATCTTCTCCTTTTTATCAATGATGAAGTTTATTTTATCATAATTAATTATACCCCGGCCAGAATTGAATGTCAATAGGCAAAAAAGAAAAAACGGATTAATTTCATCAATCATATTTGATTTTTTATTATTGATGAAATATATTGACTTATCAGAGTATGAAATCGAGTCAAGCGCGGGAGAAAGGAACCATGGCGAACAGCAATCTGGTCGGCTCGCTGGTGCGGAGCATGGATATTGTGAAACTGGTGGGGGAGAACCCGAAGGGGCTGCGGCTGGGCGAAATCGCCGCCGCGATGCAGCTCAAGGCCCCCACCTGTTACAATCTGGTGCGGACGCTGACCGCGGGCGGGTTTCTGGAGAAACGCAACAAACGCTTTTTCTTCGGCCGCGAGCTGACGCGCATGGCGGGGCTCCAGGAGGAATCCCCCTTCGTCGAACAGGCCGGGGCCGAACTCCTCGCGCTTTATCAGCGGATTCCGCGCGGAACGGCAATTTTCGGGGAAGCGGGAAAGTACGGCGTCGAACAGACCTTCCGAATCAGTTTCGACCGCCCCGGCGTGATCCAGCACCTCGACCGCGAGCCGATGCACCCCTATGCGACCGCCGCCGGGCTGATCGGCCTCGCCTTCGCCGATGAGGAGAGCTATTTGCTGCAAAGCGAAAAATGGCCGTTCGCCGAATTCGGAATCATGCTGTGGAAGGAGCGCGCCGCCCTCGACGCCTTCCTCGAGGAAGTGCGCCGGACCAAAATCGCCGTCTCCCCCTTCGACCGCGATCTCTTTCTGCGCATCTCCGGCGGCGTCTTCGACTCCCGCGGCACCCTGATCGGGGTGATCGGGGCCAGCGTCCCCGCCACCCAGCTCAAAGCGGGCGATCTGGAGACCATCCGCCGCGAGGTCGCCGCCTCCGCCCGTCACCTCTCCGCCGCATTTATCGGCTGAGCAAGGAAAATCCGGGAGCGGATCAGTGCGTCTCCGGCGACTCCTTCGCGTTGTCTTTGCGGATCAGGTTGTGGAGGATCGACCAGCGCGGCAATGTCTTTTCCACATTGATGCCGCGAATCCAGTAGTCGTACTCCGCCGCGATCTCGCCGTTGCCGCGCTTGAGTTTCAGCCAGAAGTTCAGGTAGTCGATGAACCGCCGGTCGCCTTCGGCCACCGCATAGGCCAGCAGGTCCTTGAACTGCCGCTTCGGAATGAAAAGATCGTATTCCGGGTGCATGATGGTCAGCGCCGAACCGTTTTCCGCGGCGATCATCAGCGCGTCGGCGGGAGGCTTCGCCTGGAAAAATTCATCCAGATTCTCCAACTCGACCTTCCGCCCCGGCAGCGAAAATTTCTTCAGCCGCTCGAAATCCGCGCCCTTCAGCGCCGCGATCGAGAAATTCGGGTCCAGCAGCAGTTCCGGATGTTCGCGCAGCTGCTGTTTGCGATAGTCCGGCACCAGCAGCGCCAGCGAGAGTTCCAGATAATGGTCGGTCAGGCCGATCCGCCCCAGCCGCTCGGCGCTGATCGAAACCGAACTCATCACGATATCGACCAGCCCGGCGCTCAGCGCCTGTTCCAGCGCATCGTATTCCACCGGGTAGAATTCGACGCGCTCACACCCGAGCTCGTGACCGAGCCGGTTGGCCATCGACACGTCGAAGCCGACCAGTTCGCCGCGTTCGTTGAAGAAGGTGAACGGAATTCCGTTGCGGTTGTACCCGACCCGCAGCACTCCGGTGGCCTGAATCCGGTCCAGGGCGCTGGCGTAGTGCTTCGCGTCGCCGGAAACCGCGGGCAGCCGGTCGAAGACCTTCAGCGGCAGCAGCGGTTCCACCTTCATCGCGTTCAACACCGTACGCTGTCCCTCCGGCTGCGGCAGCCAGTTGGCCAGCGCCCAGCGCAGCGCCAGAATCGAAGCGGGCGTCACCAGCACGATCAGCAGGAGCCGCGGCCCCAGCCGCCGCCAGCGGCAGGAGACATGGCCGGTCATCCAGGCGGCGAACAGTGCGGAGCACGACAGGACCGCCGCGGCTTCCACCATGAATTTGACATTGTCGGTGATCACACTCGGACAAAGGAAGAGGTCGAACAGGTCCGAGGGCAGGTGAAACAGCCCCAGCAGGAACGGAATCGCCACCTTGGCGCTGCCGAATGAAGTCAGCAGCCCCGATCCGAACAGCTGGAAATAGCCGCCGATCCCGAAGGAATCGTGGGAAAACCAGCCGGCGAACAGGATGAAAAAGAGATCCATCAGCTGCCCGGCGCAGGGCACGATGAAAGTGATCGGCACGATGATGCGGGTCACCGCCTCGCACTCCGCGTTGAGGATGCGGTGGCGACGGAACAGGGTCTCGATATTCTCCACCAGGAGCGGCAGCACGATGAAGAGGTTGCCGGTCAGCAGCACCGTCAGCATGGCGGCGCGGCTTTCGCGCATCACCTCGCGGTAGGAGAACGGCGTAAAGGCGGTCAGCGCCAGCGGCAGGATCAGGAAAAACAGCAGCACGGCCATCAGGAGGTAACCCGACAGATACACCTCAATGCGGCCGATGTCCTCCAGCCGCAGCGTTCCGGCCGCCTTGGCGGTCAGCGCGAAAATGCCGATCGGCGAAAGCCTGACCAGCATCAGCGTCAGGCGCGACAGCACATTGGAGGAGAGGTCCAGCAGGTCCAGCAGGTTCTTCTTGCGCGGCATCCCCATCAGCACCAGTCCGCAGAGGATGCTGAAAATCGTCACCGCCGGAACCGTGTTGTTCGCCAGCGAATTGAACGGGTTGGAGGGGATGAACAGCTGAATGTAATCCACCGCCGGGGGCTGCGCCAGCAGGTTCGGACTGAAAAACGAGGAGGATTCCCAATTCGGAAACACCGCCGTCATCCCGGTCATCAAAAGACAGGTCACCGCCCACAGCACCGCGATGATCACGATAAACCGCCGGGCCAGCAGTTTGGCCTCTTCCGGGTCCAGGCTGCCGAAGCTTTGAATCAGCGAAACGAAGATGTAGGGAAGCACGCTGATCTGCATGATGGCGATGAACGCCTGACCGACGATTTCCAGATTCCGGCACCATTCGCCGAAAAACAGCCCCGTCGCCACCCCCAGCACCGTCGAAAGAAGAATCAGAGAGCTCAAGGAAATCTTTTTCACCATAGCGTGACCCCGTTTTCCGTTTCCCAAAAAAGCATGCCGTTTACTATATCTCCGGATCGGCACAATACCAGTGCGCAACCGGCGGCCGGCTCAGGAAAAAAACGGAATAAAACGGGGCGGCGGCGGCAGGAAGACTTCTCCGGTCAATTCCCGCCGGTTTGCGCCTCGCAGGTCAGCGGCCGGTTGAGGTCGCCTTTTTCGCTGAGGGAGAACACGCTCTCCTCCCCGTTGGCCGCAAACACGGCGATCACTTCATTGCGGCCCTGTTTCAGCGCCGCTTTCGCCGGGAACGGTTTCAGCGCCGACTGTTTTCCATTCACGTAGAGCGCCTTGATGCTTCCGGTATTGAGGTGAAGCGGATAATCGCCCGCGCGTTCCGCGACAACGTGGAGGCGAACGGCGTACTCTTTGCCGTTGTCCCGCGGAATCTTGACGAAGCCGGGCAGCAGGATCGCCGGGTTCTCCATCCGGCTCCATTTCGCCCCGGCGGGGTTGAAGGAGCCCGCCGCGAACGGTCCGGAGACCATCGCCCGGTCGCGGGGAACCGCCTCTTGCTGCGCCGGAGCATCATACGTCGCGCACACCCACAGCCGCCGCCTCTCGCCTTCCATCGTGAAATTGAGTTCCACGGCGAAAAACAGGGGGCCGGAGCGGTAGACCGGCGTATCCCGCATCCCTTGCGAAAGGGACAATTCCATCTCCATGCGTCCGCCCGGATTCAATCCGTTCGGAACGACCTGACGACCTCCCGTCTCTCCTCCGAACAGAAGCGGCAGCCGGAAAGTCGCCGAAATCGGCGCGATCGTTTTCCCGGTGGCGTTGACGAGCGTCAATTGCAGGTGCTGTTTTGCCGCATCGTACTTGAGCCCGGCGGTGAGGCCGGGGAATTTCGCCGCCGGCTGCATCGCTCCGTTTTCGGAGAAAACCGCATCGATCGTCTTCGGCCGCAAGTCCGGGTTCGGCAGCGCAACCAGCTCCTTTCCGCCTCCGGCCGCCGGCTTGACCCGGGCCCAGAGCGGCACATATGCGCCGGTCGCCGCCGGGAACGCCTGCTTCAACGTGAAAATCGCCTTCGCTCCCTCGACCCGTTTCCGGAGCACTTCGGTGTTGCGGCAGAGATAGCGGTAGGAAAGATACTCGTTTTCGTTGCAGTACCACCAGTCGGGGCGGCTGCCGTATTTTTCGAAGCACTGCCCCAGCGCGGCGAACCCCTTGCTGTTCTGCCAGGTGTGCATCCCCAGCGTCATGTGGATGAACGGCTGGTCGGCCAGCAGCTTCAGCCGTTTCTCCACCTCGCGGTCGAATGCGGCGGCATCCGGGTTGCGGTCGTTGACGGTGAAAATCATGCTGCCGGACCACGCCTCGGGGCGCATCCCGTATTTTTTGCCCAGATTCTGATCGTACTCGGGGGAACCCAGAGCGCCCGCCCGGCGCAGCGCCTCCCCGATCTGCCGGGTGGCGTCCGGATTTTCCGACCGCCAGAACCGGCAGTACGGCAGGGCGAAGGCGACCACTTCACGGTCGGTTTTCGCCTCCCAATCGACCCGGTTCTGCAAAATCTGGCGGCTGATCTCATTGGGAACGAGCGCGGTGAGGTCGCGGTGGTTCAGCGTGTGGTTGCCGACGGAATGGCCGCCGGAAATCAGCTTCGGCAACACGGTCGCACAGAAATCGCGATTGGCGGAAGTCAAATAAAAGGTTCCCCCGAATCCGTATTTCGTCAGCAGCGCCGCCATGTTGACATGGTTCGGGTTGCTGTCGTCCCAGCGCGTGGAAAAGGCGACCCGCTTCCCCTCCGGAAGCGGCAGGAGCTCCAGCTGCGCCTGTTCGGCGGCGGCGGGGGAATCGAATTCGACGGGGAACTCGTAAACCACCCCGGAATCAGTCATTTCAAACGGCCCGGCCTCCCCGCCGCAAAGCAGGTGCGCCGCGAAGAAGATCACTGCGAAGCATTTGAATTTCATTGTTCTTCCGATCCGTAACTCATAGATGTATGGATTGCCCGGACGCAGGCGCGCCCGTCCCCGAAGCCGGTCAGAAACCGGTTCAACGCTACAGATTCGATACAGAGGAGTAAGGGTAACTTAACACGCATTTCCATTTTGTCCAGCCTGACGATTGAAAATTCCCGTTTTTTCCGGAATCCGGCGGTCTTTTTTGATAAAAAGTTAATTTTTTTCTGATTGCCTCTTGACATCGGCCCTGTTTTTATGTATAATTTTAATACAGATTCGATACAGAGGAAATCAAAGATGGCATACAACGGTCGTGAACGAATTGAAAAATACCTCCACCGGCAACTGATGTTGCTGGAAGGGGGGCAGAAATTGCCGCCGGTCCGGACCATCATGCAGGAATGCGGAGTCAGCCAGGCTCCGGTGCAGGGGGTCCTGAAGCAATACGAGGCGGACGGCGTAATCAAGAGCAGCGCCCGCAAGGGCTACTACAAGGCGGAGGAGGCGATTGCCGCCGCCGCATTTGAAGAACTGGACCTGATCTACTGCACGACGGCGAAAAACGAAGATCCGCTGTTGAAGTTTCACGGCGAGCTGTCGCACCTGCTCGGCAGCATGTGCGGGGAGTCGTGGCGGAGCGTCCGGATTCACTATCTGGAAGGCGACGCCGACTCCGAGCGCATCGAACAGCTGGCCCGGAACAGCCGCTGCCGCGCCTGCATCATAGTGGCGTCTCCCAGCAGCGAAATCGGCCAGATCATGAGCAAGCACCATGTCGCTTACGTCAATCTGTTCCCGGGGTCGCTCCGGCTGGACGAAGAGGCGCCCAACGTCCTGATCGACAACGAAGAAGTGATCCGCACCCAGCTGGATTTCCTGATGAACCTCGGCCATCGCCGGATCGCCTATCTCCACAATATCCGCGAACATGAATGGATCCGCGACCTCTGCATGCGCCGGGAAGCCTTCGTGCGCCAGTCCCTGAGAAACGGGCTGCCGCTGAATCCGGACTGGATTCAGTTCGGCGGCTACGATTCGGACACCTGCCGCGCGGCGATGAAGAGAATCCTGGACGGCAAGGAACGGCCGACCGCCGTGATCGCCCAGGATCACCACCTCCCCGGCATCTACCAGGAGCTGCATGAGCACGGCATTGTTCCCGGGAAGGAGTTCAGCGTGCTGGGTACGGACAATCTGTCCATCTCGCGGATCGTGGCGCCGCAGGCCTCCTCGCTTGAGATCTCCCGGCCGACGGCCGCCGCCGCCGCCATCGAGGCACTGGAAAAAACGATCCGGGGCGAACCTTGCGAAAGGCTGATCTTCGTCCCGCTCCAGATCATCGCCAGACAATCGACGCAGCCGATGGAAGAACTGGAACTTTCGAATTACGGTTGCCTTGCATAAGTTGCAATATGCATTTCTCCAAATCAAAAAGATAACCACTCCCTAACCATAAGGAATCTGAAAAATGAAACTCAGAAGAGGCGGATTCAACACGTCGGACACGATGCAGCCGAAACGATCAAACGGAACCCGGACGGAAGGCCGCGCCGGAACAGCACCGCACTGTTTCACCTTGATCGAACTTCTGGTCGTGATTGCCATCATCGCCATCCTGGCCTCCATGCTGCTGCCCGCCCTGAACTCGGCGCGGGAACGCGGAAAGAAGGCGAATTGCGCAAACAACGTGAAGAGTCAGCTGACGGCGATCGCCGTTTACGGCGGCGACAATCAGGATTTCCTGCCGCTGGGCTCTCACGGAGTAGGCAACGCCGCCAATGAGAATTATGACTTCTACGTAAGCCCGATGAGCATCAATTTCAGCTATTTCGCTTTGATCAGGCCCGATCTGAGATGGGCAAGCAGCAAGGCAAGGGTCGCCGGATGCAAAGGCCCCCTCGGCAATCCGCGCATGCTGGTCTGCCCCTCTGACGACCGGGTCAAGAAAGAGAACAAGTTCACCCCGGAAACCGGGCTCAGCGCCGGGGGTACCGCCATCAGCTATTCGTACCGCGGCGTCAGCAAATATCCGGCGGGTTCCGCTTACTCCGGCGGAAACTTCGGCGGCCCCAGCCGGCTCTCCGACCCGGTCAAGGCAATTTCCGCCGACCGCATCGTCGGCAATACAGGCTATGCACCCGCCCATAACTGGCTGCCCAACGTCGGCTACTCCGACGGAGCGGTGAAATCGATCCGCCTGACTCAGGACGTCGTGCAGGAATCGAATGCCTGGAACCGCAACTACGTGTGGAAGTACTTCGACTCCCGCCGCTGACCGGCAGACAGAACAGGAAAGACGCAATGAAACTCCGACTCCATCACTGTCTTCTCGCCGCCGCCGCACTGCTGATGCCCGGCGCGAAGGCGGCACAATACGGGAACTGGACTTCCACCCGCATCGGCGGAGGCGGCTATCTGCTGAATACCGTCTTCTGCGCATCGAACCCCGAAGTGGTCTACTGCAACAGTGACGTGGGCGGGCTCTTCAAAAGCGAAGACGGCGGAAAGACCTGGCGGATGATCCACGGCAACGCGCCGTCCCCGCTCTACTTCGTCCGCGGGATCGATGTCGATCCGCGCAACGCCGACATCGTGCTCGCGGCGGTCGGAGAACAATGGGGCCCCCGCCTCGGCGTCTACCGGACGGCGGACGGCGGCAAATCCTGGAATCTGGTCTGCCCCTCGGCGCATTACGGGAACTCCGCATACCGGCAGTCGGGCAACGTCCTGGCCCGGAACCCCTCCGCGCCCGACACGGTCTACATGGCTTCGAGCGACGGCGTCTTCGTCAGCCGGGACAACGGCGTGAGCTGGGAGAAACTCGGCCTTGCCGGGTACGGCATCAGCGCACTGGTCATCGACCGCGCCAACCCGGCGCGGCTCTGGCTGTGCGCCCAGACGCTCAAGGTGCGGGACCATGCCACCAAAGAGGACCGTCAGCTCAAAAGCGGACTCTTCGTCACCGAAAACGGCGGCGCGAACTGGACGTGCCTCGCCGACGAAGCGCCCATCGAGATGGTGCAGGCGCCCTGGAACCCCGCGCTGCTTTACGGCATTTTCCAGAATTCCCGGCCGGCGGTCAGCGCGGACGGCGGCAAAAGCTGGACGACGCTGACGGACGGGCTCGAATCGCTCTCGCCGGACAAGAAACCGTCGTCCTCCTCGGACTCCTATTATTCCGCGCTGGGAACCGGGCCGGATTTTCTGGTCCTCGGCTCTGGCTGCGGGAGCTTTTACCGGCTCGACCGCGACAGCCGGAAATGGCGGAAACTCGCCACAAAATGGGATCAGGGAGACTGGTTTCTGGCCGACCACCCCGGCGGCTGGCAGCACTTCGGGCGCGCCACCTCTTCCGTCACGGTCGACCCCGTCAACCCGAACCGCTGGCTGTTCACCGACTGGTACGCGGTCTACAGCACGAACGACGGCGGCAAAAACTGGAAGCTGTCCTTCGACGGCATCGAGATGACCGTGATCCACCACCTGGTCGCCGACCCGACGGTTCCGGGGCGGGTCTACCTCGGCATGGCGGATAACACGATCCTGATTTCGGAAGACGGCGGCAAGACGTTCCACTCGTCGAAAAACGGCAAGGGGAACACCAAATGCATCGCCGCCGCCGCGAACCGTCCGGGCATGCTTTACGCGGTCGGCCCCCGGGAATGGGACTGGAAGGCCAACGCCCTCTTCGTCAGCAGCGACTCCGGAGAAAACTGGAAGCACCTCCCCGCCAAAGGACTGACCGGGCTGGACAAGAACGAGATCTGCTCGGTCGTCGTCTCCCCCGTTCAATCCGATGAGGTCTCCGTCGCCCGCGGCGGAGCGGTCTCTCCCGGAGAAGGCGGCGTCTGGCGCAGCACGGACGGCGGCAAAACCTTCAGCTGGTTCAGCCAGGGGATGGAAGGCGAGAAGAACTTCTTCCGGAACAGCATCTGGCACTCCGGGGTCGAACTCGCCGTCAGCGGAGACGGAAAACATCTGGCGGCCATCAGCCAGTCCAGCCGGAACCTCTATTACCGCGAAGAAGGCGACAGCGCATGGCGGAAAAGCGCCGCCGTGCCCGGCACCCATTACGAGATCGTCGGCGATCCCCGCTCGAAAAAGCGCTTCTACCTCGCCTCGAAAGGCGCGGGCCTCTTCCGCAGCGACGACGGCGGAAAAACCTGGAAACAGGTCTTTCAGGGCGACGCCAGCGCCGTCGCCTGCGATCCGAAGCGGGATGGCCGCCTTGCAATCGCCCTGTTGAAGGAGGGGAAAGTGCTGGTCAGCGAAGACGCCGGAAACTCCTGGAAAGAGCTCGACGCCTCCCTCCCGAACCGGAAGGGGCTGAAGCTCTGTTTCAGCGGAGACCGGCTGATCGCCGGAACCGACGGCAACGGCGTCTTTTACCTCGATCTCAAACCGCAGAGCGGAACGGAGGCCCGATGATTCGCAGAGTTCTGCTCGCGCTGTTCCTGCTCGCGGGATTCGCCGCGGCGGCGGAGACGGTCCGCCTGACCGAAGGCGACCTGGAGCTGGAACTGGACCCGCGCGCCGCGGGCCGGGTCACCTCCTTCCGACTCCGGGGAGGTGAGAATGTCCTGTACTCCATCGAGGCGGACAAACTCTCTTCTCCGCTCCCGGCGCTGGTCTATGACAACGACAATTTCCTGCGTCTCTACGGCCATGTGATGTGGCTCGGCCCGCAGGCCGACTGGTGGCGACAGCAGGAGACGGACCCGAAGGCGAAGGCCAAAGCATACGTCTGGCCGCCCGACCCGTATTGGGAATTTGCCCAATTCGCCGTCGTCAGCCGCACCGGGAACGCCATCGTGCTGAAGAGTCCGCACAGCCCCTTTTCCGGCGTGACCATGACCAAGGAGGTCCGGCTGCTGCCCGGCGGAGAAGCCGTGCTCACGACCACAATCGAAAACACCGGCGGCAAACCGGTCAAATGGGGCCTCTGGTCCAACACCCGCATTTCGGGAAACGCCGTAGTCTTTGCACTGCCGCAGTCGAAAAAGGAGCTCCGGTTCGAATTTTCCACCTGGGAGTCGCCGCAGGAACGGCCGCTGGCGTTCGACGCGGGAAAAGGGTTCGTCCGCTTCCCCGGCTCGGAACCGCAGTCCGTTCCGAAAGACGGCAAACTGACCGGGAAACTCTTCGTCCTGCCCCGGAAACCGGTGATTGCGGCGTTCATCGGCAAAACCCTCTTCCTCAAGAAGACGAAAGCCCTCCCGCCGGGCAAGATCGCTCCGGGACACTGTCAGGTCGAACTGTTCGGAGAGAAAAGCCGCGACCCCGCCCGGTCATTCTACGAACTGGAATTTCACGGCGAATACGCCGAGCTGGCTCCCGGCCAATCCCTGAGCATGGAAGAGACCTGGCTTCTGCGCCCGGCTTCCCTCAAGGACGATGCCGATGCACTTCGGGAGCTGGAACCGATCGCGGATCAGCCCTGAACCCCACTGCCCTGCCGCTTTTGAAAAAAGCCATTTCAAGTACTTGACAAAAGATGGATTCCGCTTTAATTTAGAGACGGAAATTTTTGTCAGGGAGCTTTTGTGACACTCCACCAAAGCCGGCCGGAACCAAATCTCAACGCAAAGAACGGTCCAACACTGCAATCATGAATACGAATCCGGAAATCGCCGTACAAACGCTGAAGGGTCTCGATCTTGTCGTCCTGGTCTGCTACCTGGCCTGCCTGCTGTTCCTGGGAGCCATTCTGGAACGGTTCATCAAAAAGCCGGAGGACATGTTCGCCGCCGGCGGGAAGTCCCCGTGGTGGCTCTCGGGCATTTCGGCATACATGACCATGTTTTCGTCCGGCACGTTCGTGGTCTGGGGCGGAATCGCCTATCTGGGCGGCATGGTCGCGGTCAGCATCTGCGCCACGCTGGGGGTCAGCGCGCTGATCGCCGGCATGACCGTCGCGGCGAAATGGAAGGAGACGGGGGCGCTCTCCGCCGCCGACTTCATCCGCAGGCGGTACGGCGACGGCGCGGTTCACACCTACACCTGGCTGGGGATGATCGTCCGTGTTTTCGGCTCGGCGGTGGCGCTCTATTCGATCGCGGTGATCGTCTGCGCGCTGATCCGGATTCCGCTGGCCGGGACGGATTCGCCGCTCGGGCTGAAATTCATCAATTTGTTCCGCGACGGCGCGACCGGCTGCTTTTCGGCTCCGGCGGCGATCGTCCTCATCGGCATCGTGATTCTGGTGATTTCCGGGAATCTGTGGGCGGTGCTGATCACCGACGGATTGCAGTTTCTGGTGCTTTCGGCCTCGGTCATCATGGTGGTTCCACTGCTGCTGAATCAGGATGCGGTCGGCGGAATCTCCGGCTTCCTCGATGCGGCCCGCCAGACTCCTTCGCTGTTCGTCCGCGACGGCGCGGTGCAGCACCTGCCGGGGCAGACGCTGCTTTCGCCGGCGTCGGGCCCGTTCACCTGGCTCTTCCTCGCCGGCTGGACGGTCATCCACAGTTTCAAAATCGGCGGCGAATGGGCGTTCGTCCAGCGCTTCGTATGCGTGCCGACCCAAAGCGACGCCCGGAAGACCGGGTTCCTGTTCGGGGCCCTTTACCTGGCCAGCCCCCTCATCTGGATGCTTCCGCCCATGGTCTACCGGATCATGCAGCCGGTGACGCCGGAGATGACCGCACCCCAGGTCGCGGCGATGGCGGAAAAGGCGTATATGCTGGCCTGCGCATCGGTTCTCCCCCCCGGACTGGTCGGGCTGCTGCTGGCGGCGATGCTCTCCGCCACCGTCAGCATGGTCGACTCCGAGGTCAACGTCTACGCCGGAGCCGTGACGCGGGACATCTACGCCAAGCTCTCCGGCCGGGAATCCGATGAAAAGCACCTGCTGAAAGCCGGTTATTTCTTCACCGTCCTGATCGGCGTGGCGGTGATCGCCGTCGCCGTCGGCATCCCCTACATGGGAGGCGCGCAAAATGTGATCCTGACGATCACCGGGCTGTTCGTCGGGCCGCTGGTCCTGCCGACCATCTGGGCGCTGTTCTCCAAAAACATCGGCACGTCGGCGGTGTACATCACGATCGCCGCGGGCGGAATTTCATCGGCCATCCTGAAATACGGACTGAGCGGGCTGGAATTCGTCAACAACCACAACCGCGTCATGGACGTCACGGTCGGCATCGTGCCGCCCGTGCTGACGCTGCTCATCCTGGAACTCGTCGGCAGAAGAAAACACCGGGAAGAACAACCCGGTCGATAAGGAAAGGTCTCCGCATGCTCTCCCACTTCCGTTTCATCTCCCTCGCCGCCCTGTTCTGCCTGCCGGTGCTGGCCGCCGCCGCGCCCGGACCGGTCAACGTCCTTTCCGCCAAGGCTTCGAACATATTCCAGCATTGCAGCGCGGAAAACGCGATCGACGGAATCGTATCGGACAAATCCCGCTGGCTCGGAGAGAAGAAGAACGGCGAACTCTGGCTGGAACTTGGCTGGGAGAAAAAGCAGGAGATCGCCGGAATCCACCTCTTCTCCGGTTACGGCGACGGCGATGCCATCGCCGATTTCCACGTCGAATTCAAAAACGCCAAGGGGGAGTGGGAGGCGATTCCCTCGGCAACCGTCGTCGGCAACCGGGCGACCGCGCTCGGCCTCGCCTTCGACTCCAACGTCAAAGTCGATACCGACGCGCTCCGCATCGTCGTCACCAAAACAAAAGGCGACATGGCCCGGATCAAAGAAGTCGTCGTCTGGCCGGAGTCCGCCGGGAAAGTGCCGGACATTGCGACCGGTGCGCCGGGGCCGGAAATCCCCAAAATCTACCTCAACCAGAGCGGATTCAACCTCGGCAAGCCCAAGCGTTTCACCGCGCCCGGAATCGCCGACGGAACGCCGTTCGAAGTGGTCAACACGCGTACCGGGGAAACCGGCTTCCGGGGCGTCGTCTCCGGCGAAATCGGGGACTTCACCGGATTCAACCCCGATTCCCGCGATGAATTCACGGTCAAAACGGCGGGCCGCACCAGCTACCCCTTCCGGATCGGGCTCTGGTGGCTGGAGCGCGTCACCTACCGGAATGCCGTGCTGTTCATGGCCCAGAGCCGCCATTACTTCGGCACCCACAAGGGAACCTGCCGCGGCTCCTACGGCTGGCGCGACGACCACCATTTCGGCTGGGAGCTCAATACGCTGGCGCCGCAGCTGCTCTCCAACCCCTCGGCCTACACGCGAATGCCGAAGAGCGTCGCTTATCAGCGCAAAGAGGGCTTCAACGGAGCACTGGAGCCGTATTCCGAAAGCGCCCCCGATATCGTCAAGCTGATCCATCACGGCGCCGACGTGATCGTCACCTCTCGGCTGGACCACGCGTTTTTCAAGGAGCAGCTGGCGTTCTTCCTGTACGCGTGGCCGGTGCTCAAAGAGTGGCTGCCGGAACAGAACTACATCGCGGTGCGCGATTATGCGTTCGACACCTGGGGGAAGCGGGAGAGCGAACGCCACAAAGGGGAGAATCAGGACCTGTTCGAAGTAAAGACGCGGGTCGGCTCCACCAAGGGAGAAAATCCGCCGGGGCACTCGGTGCTCCCGAATCTTTTGATGTACGAAACGGCGAAACGGGAAGGCCGCGCCGACGCGGAGCGTTATTTTCAGGCGGCATACGATCAAACCGCCTGGATCATCGAACATCTGGACTGGAACGACCCGCAGACGACCAAGGGGCAGCGGGTTTCGGAGCACCTCACCATGACCGGGCTGGGGATGTTCCTCAAAGAGTATCCCACCCGCGCCCCGAAAGGGCTCCGCGAGAAGATCGAGGCGTGGAAAAAAGTGGCGATCGGCCGCTCCGGCAACCTGTGGGATTTCCGCAAGCTCTCGGACACGCAGTGGTGCCCGACCGGCCCCGCCCGGACGATGTGGAACGAGCCGGGCAACCTGCTCGGCTTCCCCGCCTGCGCGCTCGCCGCGATGATCGCGGTGCCGGAGAGCCCGTACAACGCCCGCCTGCTCCAGATCTCCACGGCGCAGATGGACAACGCCTTCGGGCGCAACCCGACCGGGCGCTGTTTCTCCTACGACGCCCCGCGTGAAATCGAGGGCTGCGACCTCGGCTGGTTCAGCTATATGCGGGGCGGCATCGGCCAGTTGGGCGATGTCCGCTTCGTCTTCGACGGAGCGCCCAAGAACGAACACTATCCCTACGATCCGCAGGTCGGCAACGTCGGCTGGACGGAGGGGTGGATCGAGTTCAACACCGCGTTCGACATCAGCCTCGCCTTCATGGCGCTCGCCGACACCCGGCTTGAGGCGGTCCGCACCGGCGATGAAATCGAAATCCGGCTGACCGCGCCGCTGAACTTCGACTACGACAAGGTCGAAACCGCCACGGTCGAATTGGCGACGGCGGGCAAAGTCAGCCGCATCGAACTGCGCGAAGAGGGGAAAAACGCCGCCGTGTTCTCCGCCCGGGTGAAAGCTCCGGCCGGAGAAGCCGTAATCTCATACGGATACGGCTGTTTCGGTCACAGGACGACCGTCCCCGGAATCTGATCACGGTTTCGGTTTTGCAACCGGCTCAATCCTCCTCCGCGGCGGGTTCGGCCCGCAGGCCGTAGGAGGCGGGCCGCCGGGAATTCTGCAGGTTCCGAATCTCTCCGGGCGTGTTCTTCAGGTATTTGCGGAATGCGCAATACATGGCATTGACGTCTCCGAATCCCGCTTCGGAGGCGATGACGCCGATCTTGAGGTCGTTCCCTTTGAGCAGGGAGACCGCCCGGGTGAGCCGCAGTTTCATCAGCACCTCCGCCGGGGACGTGTTGAGGTTGCGCCGGAAAAGCTTGTACATCGCCGATTCGCTGAGGGAGTAACGCGCCGCCACCTCGGCGATTGAGATCGGCGAAGGGAAATTGCGCTGGAAGAAGGTCAGGATGTCCCGAAGCTTCGGATTCCGCACCGCGAACACGTCGCTGCTCATACGCTGAATCACCTCGGGGTGGGGCGCTATGAACACGGGTTCCCCCGGCGCTTCCCCGCCCATCAGCCGGTCCAGCTCGGCGGCCGCCCGATACCCGACCTGGTCGAGATTGCTGTCGATGGCCGAAAGGGTCACGCTGCCGGACTCGCAGATCAATTCATCGTTGCCCACGCCCAGAATGGCGATCTGATCCGGAATCGCCAGCCCCGCCGCCAGCGCCGCATCGACGATATCGTAGGCGTAAAGGTCGTTTTCACAGAAAACCGCGCAAGGCAGCGGCAGCTGCCTGAGCTGCGCTCCCAGAAAGGCCGGTTCCTGCGCGACAATCGAGCGGTCCCCCCTGCGAAGGACGTGGCAGCTGATGCCGTGGGCGTTCAGCTCCCGTTCGCAGGTGACCAGCCGGGCGCTTTTCCCCGTGGCATACATCGCCACGTTCCGGAACCCGTGGGAGAGAAAGTATTCGGCGGCGATGACGCCGATCGCCGCATCGTCCTCCCGGACCAGCTGATAGTGATAGTTCTCCGGAAAATGGCTGATGGCGACCGTCGCCGCCTCGAACCGCACGTTCCGGAAACACTCCCCGTTGACGATGACTCCGTCGCCGTTCCAGTCCGGCATCGGCCAGGAGCGGCAGTAGTTGTAGCGGATCACCAGATGCCAGTTGTGCGTTCTGGCGTACCGGGAAACCCCGAAGTGCAGAAGCGGCGAATACCACCCCAGCAGCAGGAGAACATGTCTGAGTTTTTTCTCCATTTTCCCACCTTTCGAAGGCAATATATACCGTCGGACGGCCAAATTCATCCCATTTTCCGGAGAATGTCATTTTTTCAATAATATAATTCATGTTTTCGGCATTGCATCGCGAACGATTTTCCAGTATAATTTAAACAACACGCGGCGTTGAAGAGTGAAAAGCGAAAACCGGATATCATCAAATCCAGGAGATGGAAATGCGCAGAAACAGGACTTTCACGTTGATTGAATTGCTGGTGGTAATCGCCATCATCGCCATTCTTGCCGCCATGCTGCTCCCGGCGCTGAACAAGGCGCGGGACCGGAGCAAGGCGATCCGCTGCACGAGCAACTGCAAACAGCTGGGCTCCTATCTGCAGATGTACGCGTCGGATTCGAGCGGCGTCCTGGTTCCCTCCGTGCTCAACAAAAACGCGTTCTGGCCCTGGAACCGGGGGCTTGAGGCGTATGTGAAAAACCAGTCGGACTGGCGCAACGTCATGTATCTGGGCGGACTCATCACCTGCCCGTCGGACGCTACGTACGCACTGAAAGACGAGAACACCGTCAACGGCGCCACCCCCCGGCCGCAATGCCGCCGGAGCTACGAGATCAACACCACGCCGACCGGACGGGACGGGCGGGACGGCGGCGTCAACAATACCGTGATCGGGACGATCGACTCCAAAAGCATCTACGCCTCGGACCGGAAGCAGTCGCTGTTCCGGAATCCGTCGTCGCTGATCTACCTGGCCGAGATGCACTACGGGCAGAACGCCGGATATTTCGACTACACCTACAGCATTCACTCCAACATCTCCAAATACCAGACGACCAACCCCGCCTACTGGCCGCACGGGATGCGCAACAATGTGCTGATGCTCGACGGACACGTCGAAGCGGTGAGCTCGGCGGAAACCGTCAGCCGCGATCTCTGGTTCCGGAGATGACGCGATGAAGCGGCCGAACCTTCTCATCTTCATGACCGACCAGCAGCGGGGAGACACCGTCACCGATCCGCGCTGCCTGACCCCCAACCTGGACCGATTGAGACGAAAAGGGGTGACGTTCACCGGGGCCTTCTGCCCCTCGCCGCACTGCTGCCCCTCCCGGGCCACCTTTATGAGCGGGCTTTATCCGAGTGAACACGGTGTCTGGAACAACGTCAACGTGCCGAATGCGATCAGCCGGGGTCCGAATCCGGAGGTGCGGATGTGGTCCGAAGAGCTCGCCGCCGCCGGATACGAGCTCTACTACTCCGGCAAATGGCACGTCAGCGCCACGGCCGGACCGGAGGAGTACGGCTGGCGCCCGGTCCACGTGACCGAGGGCAAATGGATCGTCACTCCCGAAGAACAGTGGGCGAGCTACGAAAAAACCGCCGACATGGCGGAAAGTGCGGGAGAGCGGAAAGAGGGAGAAATCATCCGTCCGGGCTGGGACGGTTATCGCCATTACGGCACCCGCGAAAATCCGTTCCGCGACTCCAAAGTGGTCGACGCCGCGATCGAAAGCATCCGTTCGACTCCGTCCGGCGACAAGCCGTGGTGCCGGTTCATCGGCACCACCGGCCCCCATGACCCCTATTTCGTGCCGGAGCGCTTCCTTGACCTTTACCGGGATATCGAAATCGAACTGCCGGAGAACTTCGACGACGACCTCCGCGACCGGCCGCACCTTTACCAGCGGACAAGGCGGGTCTTTTCGCAGCTTTCGCGCGAGGAGCACCGCAGGGCGCTGGTTCACTACTTCGCACTGTGCACCTACGAGGACGAATTGTTCGGCCGGGTGCTCGAAGAGCTCGAGGCGAAGGGGGAACTGGAGAATACCATGGTCGTCTACCTCTCCGACCACGGCGACTACGCGGGCGAGCACGGCCTCTGGTGCAAAGGGCTGCCCTGCTTCCGCTCCGCCTACCATGTGCCGCTGGTAATCGCCGGGCCGGGGATCGCCGCGCCGGGGCGGGAAGTCGCTGAATTCGTCTCGCTGGCCGACTTCGCCCCCACCTTCCGCGAACTGGCCGGATGCGCCGGGGACAGCCGGTGCCCGGGAGCGAGCCTGGTCCCGTTCCTGGCCGGCCGCAGGCCGGAACCGTGGCGGAACGCGGTCTTCACCCAGAGCAACGGTAACGAACAGTACGGCATCCAGCGTTCGGTGACCACCGGGGGGTGGAAATACGTCTACAACGGGTTCGATTTCGACGAACTCTACGACCTGAAACAAGACCCGCACGAAACGCGCAACCGGATCGACGACCCGGCGTGCGCCGGGAAAGTCGAGGAGCTCTGCACGGAACTGTGGCGGTTCGGCCGCGAACACAAGGACAACTGCATCAACTCCTACATCATGGTCGGGTTCGCCCCTTACGGGCCCCGCAGCGCATTCCGGAAACCATCATCAGCCGGAGCCTCTCCGGCATCGCAATTTTGAACGAATAAGGAAGCATCGATGAAGAAATTTCTGACGGTAATGACGGCGTTCCTGGCCGCCGCGGTCGTGGCGGGGGGAGACATCCTGCTCTCCGAACTGCAACTGCTCAAAGCGCCGGAGATGGAGTACGGCGTCGGAAAGGCGCTTTTCTGGGTTCCGATGAAACAGAGCCCCGCCGGATGCCGCCTGGAGTGGGCGGAAACCGGCCCCGCGCCCGGAACCCGTTCGCTCCGGATCGACTACACCGGGGCCGAACAGGGACCGCCCGCCCGCTGGTTCCAGCGGGCGCAGCTCGCCGGGGATTCCGGCAAGCTGGAGCTCTCCGGCCAATGCCGGATCGCCGCCGGAAAAAGCGGCGGCCGGGTCGTGCTGACCTTTTACATCCGCGGCGGCAAAGACGTCGCCGTCGAAGCGGCCTCGTTCCGGACGACGGACGGCAACTGGAAGAGCTTCTCCCGGAACCTTTCGATTCCGGCCAACGCCGTCGCCGTGTTCGTCGCGCTGGAGGGCGCCGCCGGAACCGATATCGCCTACGGCAACGTGACGCTGAAGCAGACCGGGATCAATCAGGCGACCTTCCACGGCAAGCTCGGCAGCGGCGATACGCTGGTGGTGCCCGCCGCCGCCGGAACGGTCGCCGTCGACGGGAATCTCTCCGACTGGGAGGGCGTCCCCTTCGTCCGCCTGGGCGACGCCGCGACCTACGATTCGGCGATGAACATCGTCGAGGAAGGGACGGCGCAGGGCGACCTCAAGACGTTCGGCGGCCGGTTCGGCTGTCAGTGGTCGAAGGAGTATTTTTACGTCGCCGCCGAAATCCGGGACCCGAACTTTCCCTACGGCTTTCCCCGCCGGGAAATACAGTATTGGGCCGCCGACAGCATTCAGGTCGCCTTTTCGCCGGGCGCGGAGCGCACGGTGGAGAAGTTCGCGCCGCGCGATACGGCGATGAGTTTCCTGCCTGAAACGGACACGCTGCCGCCGCTGATCTGTTTCGACACGCCCGCCCCGTCCGACGAGGTCAAAAAGAAGATCCGGTTCCGGTTCCTCAAAACGGCCGGGGGGTACACCTTCGAGGCGGCGATTCCGGCGGAACTGGCGGCCGGAAGCGCCGCGATCGCGCCCGACACCGCGACCGGGTTCAATCTGGTGGTCAACAACAACGACGGCAAGGGGCGGCAGTGGCTGGAGTGGGCGGGCGGACTCTCCGACCCGAACTGGCCGTGGCTGTCGAGAACCCGCAACCCGTCGAAGTTCGGCATCGCCCTGACGGTCGGCTCGCAGAAAAATTTTCTGGCCGGATATTTCCTGAAGCCGGACGGCGTCATCACCGACGACAAAGTCGCCGCGGTGGATCTGGTGGTGGCCGCCGCCGCGGACGCCGGAGAGATGAAGATCCGGGGCACGATCGACGGTCGGCACCCGTTCGAATTCACCATGCCGGTCCAGGCCGGAATCAACCGCCGTCCGCTCAATGTGGACACCCCGGCGCTGAGCGCCGGAGAACACCAGCTGGCCGTCTCCGGCACCGGCAATGAGCGCACGTTTGAAACCCGGTGCACGCTGGAAATCGTGCCGATGGCGGCCAACATCGGGAAAGTCCGCGAAGAGAGCATCGCGCTGGAACGGAAACTCGCCGAACTCCGGACGCTGCTCGAACAGTGCCGCGGCAAAGGGGCGGACACCCGGGTGCCCGACGCCTCGGCGGCGATGAGTGAAGTCTTCGTCGATTTCGCCCGGCACGACGTGTTCACCCCCGACTACAACGCCAAGGCGGCCGCCTATCTCGATTACTGCGACAAGCTGATTTCGGGCCGGATCGAAGAAGCGAAACAGGTTCTGGCCGGGAAAGCCGCCTACCCGGTCATCCCCGACCCCTCCATGAAGGACATCGTCGGCCGCGACGGCAGGCTGTGGAGCGGCGGCGAGCCGGTGTTCCTCAACGGCTACTGCACGGGCCGCAAGGTCGAACTGCCCGAAATCTTCGCGCGGCTCGGCGTCAATACGATCAGCGTCCCGCTCAATCCGTCCGACGGGATGCGCAGCGAAAGCGAACCGGTGAAGGAGTATGTGCGCGACTTCCTCCGCCCCGTTCTGGCCATGTGCGACCAGTACAACTTCACCAGCTTCTGGCTGCTGACCCATTCGCTCAAAGGGGAGCTGAAGCAGTCGCTGCTCAAGGCGCATCCGCGCATCGCCGACGGGGCCGGGAATTTCTGCGACTACGACATCGACAACCCGGCGGTGCGGGAGCTCTGGCGCAACTTCCTGCGCGAATCGCTGCCCGGACTCGACCTGTCGCGCATCTTCGCCTTCGACCTGCAGAACGAAGCGGGGTGGAAATACGGTTCGGCGCTGACCGTTGCGAAATTCCGCGAGTGGCTCAAGGAGAAATATTCCGGCGACATCGCCCGGCTTCAGGCGAACTGGGGACCGGGGGCTCCGGCGGATTTCGGCGCGGTGCGCGGATTCCCCCATCCCGGCGAGAAGGGCGCCGGACGCTATTACGACTGGTGTGAATTCAACTGCGACCGTGTGGCCGACCACCTGGCTTTCCTCAAGCAGGAGATCGTCCGATACGCGCCCGGCAAGGGGTTCTCGGTCAAGGTCGCCGGGGAGAACCAGTTCGCCGGAACCCGGAAGCTCGACGGCAAGACGCAGGACCACACCAACGCCAACGACGGGCTCGACCGCGAGAAGCTCGCCAAAATCCTCACCATCCACGGCTGCGACGTGAGGCCGGTCGCCCGGAACTGCTGGGGCTCGAAGGATTACGCCTTCGAGTGGCTCGGTTCGGCGATGACGTTCGACCTGATGAAGTCGCTGGCGCCGGAACAGCTGATCATGGACAACGAGTGGCATTCGGTGGACACCGTCTTCTACCGCAACCGCGACATCGCCCCCGGCCATATCGTCTCCGCGCTGTGGCACGCCCGGCTGCACGGGCTCTCGGCCTGCATCCTGTGGTTCTGGGGAAGAGGAGACAAGGTGTCCAGGAACCCGTTCTTCTTCGAGGGTTCGATTCTGGAGCAGCCCTGGCTGGTCGAGGCGTTTTCGCAGACGAATCTGCTGCACCGGCGGTTCGTCCGGGAGATCTCCGCCTTCGCCCAGGCGGAACGGCCGCTGGCGATCCTCTACTCCGAAGCCTCGGCGGTGCATGATCCGGAGTACCTCGACGAATTGCAGCGCGCTTTCGAAGGGATGAACTTTCTGGGACTGCCGCTGCGGTTCCTGACCGAAAAGCAGCTGGCGAACGCCGAATTCGACGGGATCAAACTGCTCGTGCTGCCCCGCGTCAGCCATCTGGACCCGGCCGCGCTCAAAGCGCTCGATGAAGCGAAACGCCGCGGCATCGTGCTGATGGCGGGCGGCGAAGAAACGCCGCTGCGCGACCCGTGGAGCAACCCCCTGCCGGGGAAACTGCCGGACCCGGTCCGGATCGCCGGCGGCACGCCGGAAGCCTATTTCGAGGCGGTGCGGAATATCCTTTCCCAAGCGGGAATCCGCCCCGGACTGGAAGCACTCGACGCCGCTTCCGGCCTCCCCGCCTGGGGAATCGAAACCCGCACGGTGAGCATCGGCGGCGACCGTTACGCCTACGTGCTCAATCTGTTCGACCGGGATATTCCGGTCCGGCTGCGGTGGAACTGCCGCGACGCCGCCCCGGTCGATCTCGTCGGCGGCGATGAAATTCCCGAAACCCCGACCGTTCCGGGCCGAGGTGTTTTCCTGATCAAATACTAATGATGAAAGAGATACGCGCCATGCTGGTCAACTGTTATTATTACGCGCCCCACAACCATGAAATGCTCTTCTCGCACATTCGCGCCGACCTCGACCGGATGCGCGAACTGGGCTGCAACGCGGTCTCGGTCTGCGTCCAGGAGAGCCAGCTTGAAAACTGGCACTGGCGGCGACTCGAGGATTTCATCACTCTCGCCCACCGGGCCGGACTCGAGGTCCACGCCGTCCCGAACCGCTGGGCCGGGCTGTTCGCCGGCTGGCTGGACGGCTTCGGGCCCTTCACCGTAAAGAATATCGACCTGCTGGTTGAAGACGAGAACCGCCGGCCGCTGATCCAGGGCGAAATGGCCTGCTGCATCAACAAGCCGGGCACCTGCGAGCATGTGGAGAAAACGCTCACGCTCATGCTCGACCGGTTCGCGTTCGACGGCGTGATCTGGGACGAGCCCCACTCGTATCTCTGCCACTGCGATTACTGCCGCGCCAAAGCGATCGACACTCCCGCGAAGGCGAACGAGGCGTTCGCGGAGAAAATCGACGCCCTGAGTCTCCGGGCCAAACAGCTGCGGCGCGACCTGACGGTCAGCCTCTTCGTCCAGCCCCACGAATCCGCCCTGTTCGACGCCCTGCTCCAGCATACCCGGCACATCGACTACCTCGGCTCCGACGGGCATCTGCGTTCGGAAAACCACCGGATGCACCGGATGAAGGATACCATCTTCGCCGCCCACAACCGCTACGCCGAAAAACTCCGCCGGGCCGGCCGGAAATCGCTGTTCCTGATCGAGGCCCAGCGCCACCGCGACGAGGATCTGCCGGACTACCTGCGGAATCTCGACGCCGCTTTCGCCCTGCCCATGGACCAGATGATGTTCTACTACTCCGCCCACGAGCTCTCCTGCGATCTGGAGGAACAGTTCAACCTCGCCACCTGGGATGCGGTGAAAAAAGCCGCCCTGCGCGAACTGTGCGCCGTCTCCGCCGGGAGCCGGTGATCATGGAGAAACGGCCGAACATCCTGTTCTTCTTCACCGACCAGCAGCGCGCCGATACCGTCGGCTGTTACGGCCAGAAACTCGCCACCACTCCCCGCCTCGACCGGCTGGCGGCGGAGGGCGTCCGCTTCGAATATGCCTTCAGCTGCCAGCCGCTCTGCGGCCCGGTCCGCGCCGCGCTGCAGACCGGCCGATACCCCAGCGAACTCCTCTGCCAGTGCAACCACCGCATGCTGCCGCCCGATACGCCGACCATCGCCCGCGCCCTCCGGCAGGCGGGGTATGAACCCGCCTATATCGGCAAATGGCACCTGGCCTCGACCGGCCCGCACGGCGGCGCCGACGATTTCACCGTCTCCGCGGTGCCCCCGGAACGGCGCGGCGGGTACGACGGATTCTGGCTGGCCGCCGACCTGCTGGAGTGCACCTCGCAGCCCTTCGGGGGGCATCTCTTCGACGCGGCGGGAAACCGCCGGGAACTCCCGCCGGACCGCTATCGCGTCGACGCCCAGACCGACCGGGTGCTCGAATACCTCGATGCGCGGGAGAGTGACGCGCCCTTCTTCCTCTTCGTCTCCTATCTCGAGCCGCACCAGCAGAACGAGCTCGATTCCTGCGTCGCGCCCCCGGAATACCGCGAAAAGTTCCGCAAATTCGAAGCCCCCGGCGATCTCGCCGAAGCCGCCGGGAACTGGCGGGAAAATTACCCGGACTACCTCGGCGCCGTCAACAAGCTGGACGAAAATTTCGGCCGCATCCTCGACCGGCTCGAAGAACGCGGCGAACTCGAAAACACCGTGGTGATCTTCACCAGCGACCACGGCTGCCACTTCAAAACCCGCAACGAACGCTACAAGATGAGCTGTCACGAGAGTTCGATCCGGATTCCGCTGGTGATCGCCGGTCCCGGCTTCCGCGGCGGGATCGTCCGCGGCGAACCGGCCAGTCTCATCGACCTGCCGCCGACCATCCTGCGCTGCGCCGGAATTCCGGTTCCGGAATTCATGACCGGCATCCCGCTGAGTGCGGACGAACCGTTCCCCCGCGACGACGTCTACGTTCAGATCAGCGGCTCCGGCTGCGGCAGGTGCGTCCGCACCGCGCACTGGAAGTACAGCGTCCGGGCCCCCTATGAACGGCCCGATGCGGCGTGCGGCGCGATTTACGTCGAAGAGTTTCTCTACCGTCTCGACGACGACCCCGGCGAACAGAACAACCTGGTCGCGGACCCGTCGGAGCCGTGCGTCTCGGCGCGGCGGGAGCTGCGCGGAAGGCTGCTCGACTGGATGCGCCGCACCGGAGAACCGATTCCGCAAATTCGAGAAGCTTCATTCCAATCCAGATAAGGAACCATCCATCATGCGCGATCCGAATATCGTTTTCATCCTCTGCGACGACCTCGGCTGGGGCGACTGCGGCTGTTACGGCCAAAAGACGCTCGAAACGCCGAACATCGACCGCCTTGCTGCGGAAGGAATCCGGTTCACCGATTTCTATTCGACCAGCCCGGTCTGCTCCCCGGCGCGGACCTCGATCATGACCGGGCTCCACTCCGGGCACCTGCCGATCCGCGAGCTCGCCGACTGCTATCTGCCCGACGAGTGCTGGAATCTGGCGAAGATGTTCCACAAGGCCGGATACGTCGCCGAGTGTTTCGGCAAATACGGCGTCGGCCGCGGCCAGCATCACGACGAACCGCTGCGCAAAGGGTTCGACGGCCATTACGGCTACAACTGCATGTGCCACGCGCACAATTACTTTCCGCCCTTCCTGTTCGAAGACGGCAAGAAATTCTTCCTGAAGAACCGCCCCCCGGAAAACGACGAACTCCAGTGGCGCACCGGCGTCGGCGTCGCCGAGAAGAAGGTGGAATACACGCCCGACCTGATCGAACAGGCGGCGCTGGAATTTCTGGAGGAGAACGCCTCGCGCCCCTTCTTTCTCTTCTACTGCACCAATCTGCCGCACGCCAACAACGAAGGCGGCGAAACCCCGGACGGCATGGAAGTCGACACCTACGGGGAGTTCGAATCGAAGGAGTGGAAGCCCAACGAGAAGGGTTTCGCCCGGATGGTTCAGCGCATCGACCGGACGGTGGGGCGGGTGATGGACAAACTCCGCGAACTCGGGCTCGAGGAGGACACCATCGTCATCTTCTCCAGCGACAACGGGCCGCACAACGAGGGCGGGCACAAAGTGACCCGCTTCGACTCCGCCGGACCGTTCCAGGGCTACAAGCGCAGCCTGCACGAAGGGGGAATCCGGGTTCCGTTCATCGTCCGCTGCCCCCGCCGGATTCCCGGCGGACGGGAGTGCGCAAATCTGGCGTATTTCCCGGATCTGCTGCCGACCTTCACCGAACTCGCCGGGCTGAACCCCGCCCACGCCGCCGACGGGCTGTCGCTGGTGCCGCTGCTGCGGGGACGGGAGGAAGAACAGGCCGAACACCCGTATCTCTATTTCGAGTATCAGAACCAGCGGGCGGTGAGAAGCGGCCAGTTCAAATATTTCCGCGCCGAAGACGGCTCCGAAGCGCTCTACGACCTCGCCGACGACGTCCACGAGGACCGCGATGTCAAAGCACAGCACCCGAATCAATTCCACCGCCTCAGGGCGCTTCTCGCCGTCGAACACCTCGAACACCTCCCCCGCCCGATTCCGGACGGGATGGAACGAACCATGAAATAGAGAGACCGCCGCCATGAGCAAAATCCTCGATACGCCTTCTTCCGTCATCATCTACGGCGATGACAACCGGATCGTTTCCGGCCCGGAGCTGAACCTCGCCGAAACGAAGTCCGGGGGGCTCGCCGTCTCCATCGCGTCCGCCCGCGAGCGGGTCAGGTTCATCCGGCTGCGCTGGGAGATGACGCTGCCGCCCGACGCCATCTACCTCGGCGACGCCTGGGAACGCACCTACGGCGACCTGCAGTGGCGCACCGGCGACCCGTTCCGCGGAATGCCGTGGTACTTCCTGATGAAGAGCGGAGACCGGGTCTCCTGCTTCGGGGTGCAGGTCCGGCCCGCCGCCTTCGCGCTGTGGTACGCCGATCCGCAGGGAATCACGCTCTATCTGGATGTGCGCTGCGGAACGGCCGGAGTGGACCTGCGGGGCCGGACCCTCGAAGCGGCGACGATCCATTCCGCCGAATATTCGGGAATCTCCTCCTTCGAAGCGGCGACCCGGTTCTGCGGCCTGCTCTGCCCGGACCCGCTCCTGCCCGCCGCCCCGGTTTACGGCGGAAACAACTGGTATTACGCCTACGGGAACAGTTCCCATGCCGAAATCATCGACGACGCCGGGCGGATCGCCGCCCTCGCGGAAGGCCTCCCCAACCGGCCGTACATGGTGATCGACGACGGGTGGGAGGTCAATTACGACGGAGAAACCGGCCGGAACAGCGGGCCGTGGGACTCCGGCAATTCCCGATTCCCCGATATGCCCGGCCTGGCCTCCCGGATCGCGGACCTCGGCGTCAAGCCGGGAATCTGGTTCCGTCCGCTCTGGAACGACTCGCCCGCGGTCAAACCCGCCTGGCGTCTCCAGCGCGGCGAGGGCCGGTTTCTGGACCCCTCCCGGCCGGAAGTGCTGGAGCTGGTCGGCAACGATACGGCACGGCTCGCCGACTGGGGCTACCAATTGATCAAACACGATTTCTCCACCTTCGACCTGTTCGGCCGGTGGGGATTCCAGATCCGCTATTTTCCGGCCGAGGGAAATTGGAGCTTCGCCGATACGGGGAAGACCTCGGCGGAAATCGTCACCGGGTTTTACCGGACCATCCTCAACGCCTCCGGCAATGCGGTGATTATCGGCTGCAACACCATCGGGCACCTGGGCGCGGGGCTGATGCACCTCTCCAGAACGGGGGACGACACCAGCGGGAAGAAGTGGGAACGGACCTGCAAGATGGGAGTCAACACCCTGGCGTTCCGCCTCTGCCAGCATAAACGGTTTTTCGACCTCGACGCCGACTGCCTGGGGGTGACGGAGACGATCCCCTGGAGCCTCAACCGGCAGTGGGGGAAACTGCTCGCCGAAAGCGGAACCGGATTTTTCGCCTCGATCAAACCCGGAGTCCTCACCGGCGAGGAGGAAGAAGAGCTGAAACGCTTCTTTGCGATCGCCTCCCGTGCGGAACTCCGGGCGGAACCGCTGGACTGGGAAAGGCAAAGCTGTCCGCAAAGCTGGGCCATCAACGGCAGGCGAATCGACTTCTCCTGGTTCAAGCCCCTGACCGCCAACCCGGAGTGTCTCTCCTGAACGGGAGAAAGCGCCCCGCGCACTCCTCCTGATCTTCATCAATACCTTCATGCAGGATACCGATGCTCCGCAATTCGATGTTGGCGGATACGACACATATGAAAACCCTGACCCGGAACTGTAATTGAATATTAATTCCGATACCCGGATTGACTTTTAAAGTTCCTCCGTTATATTTATTACCATGCTGTTTCGGGGATTAATCAGGGAAACGTTTGTCATATTCATCCTGAATTACGTTTCCCTTTTTCCCGGAGTTTCCGGTCGGCTTTGTCGCACCTGAATTTCCGGAGAACAATTGATTGGCGTATTGAAATCCCGGCGAACTGTCTACGCAGGAAGTTCGAGTTGATATGAATAACGCGCTTTTCGATGCACCAATCGGATCAAAGGAGTGAAAATGCCGGGCACCGGAGCAAGAATTTACAAAATCCCAAGCTACAGCGACGATCGCGGCACCATTGCGATTCTGGAATGGGAAAAGCTGCTGCCGTTCCCGATCCGCCGAATGTTCTACACCTATCTGGTGCCGACGGCGGAGATCCGCGGGGAGCACGCGCACAAGCATTGCGAACAATTCCTACTGGCGCTGCACGGCTCACTCACCGTCGTCGCCGACAACGGATTCGCCCGGGAGACGTTTCTGCTCGATTCCCCTCTTCAGGGCCTCCATCTCCCGGCCGGAGTGTGGGGGATTCAGCAGGACCATACCCCGGACAATGTCCTCCTGGTGCTGGCGTCGGACCCCTATGATCCGAATGACTACATCCGCAACTATGCAGAGTATCTCGAATATGTCAAGGGGAAGCCGTGAAACTGCCTTATTACGATTTTCGGCAGGTCAATGAACCTTACTTCGAAGAGTATCTGGCGGCGACGCGCCGGGTGCTCGAATCGGGCCGCTACATTCTCGGCCCCGAGGTGGAGGCGTTCGAAGCGGAATACGCCGCTTATGTCGGGACGAAGCATTGCATCGGCACCGGCAACGGGCTTGACGCGCTGGTCCTGATCCTGGAGGGGTACAAGGTTCTCGGGCGGCTGAATCCCGGAGACGAGGTGATCGTGCCGGGCAACACCTATATCGCGTCGATCCTGGCGGTCTCCCGCGCGGGGCTGACGCCGGTTCCGGTGGAACCGGACGAAGAGACCTTCAACCTCGATCCGGAACGAATCGCCGCAGCGGTGACGCCGCGGACCCGGGCGATTCTGCCGGTCCATCTGTACGGACAGTGCGCCGACATGACCCGGATCAACGCCATCGCGCGGGAGTTCGGGCTTCTGGTCGTCGAGGATGCCGCGCAGTCGCAAGGAGCGACCCATCGCGGCGCAACATCCGGCGCACTGGGCGACGCCGCCGGACACAGTTTTTATCCGGGGAAGAACCTCGGCGCAATCGGCGACGCCGGAGCGGTAACCACCGATGACGCGGAGTTGGCGACGGCCGTCCGCGCGTTGCGGAACTACGGCTCCGAACAGAAGTACCACAACCGCTACAAAGGCTGCAACAGCCGCCTGGACGAACTTCAGGCGGCGTTTCTGCGGGTGCGGCTCCCGTATCTCGACGGAGAAAACGACGCTCGCCGCCGTGTGGCGGAACAGTATCTGGCCGGAATCGACAATCCGGCGTTGAAACTTCCCCGGATCGGGGATGGGAATCAACACGTCTGGCATATATTCGCCATCCGCTGCGCCCATCGCGACGAATTGCAGGCGTATCTGGCGGAACGGGGAATCGGCAGCGTGATCCACTACCCGCTTCCCCCGCACCGGCAGCCGGCCTACGCGGAGTGGAGCCATCTGAGTTTGCCAATCTCCGAACGGATTCACCGGGAAGAGCTGTCCCTGCCGATCGGCCCGACGCTCTCGGAGGAAGAAGCGACGACGGTGGTCGAATGCTTGCGTAATTTTAGCAAAAAGCCGTATTGAAATGAAACCGGGTGAATCCATTCCGAACACGATTGACGCGGAATAAAAAAATGCGTGAAACAGATTCCTCTGTTTCACGCATTCGACAAGATTTGATGAAGAATTACCGGGCAGCGAAAGATTCCATCCGGTTCCCTTTGACTGCGGCATTGATTTCTTCCATGTACGCATCGACCGTCAACCTGCGGTCGAAGCGCTCCTCCACCAACCGCCGCCCGGCGAGCCCCATCGCACAGCGTTGTTCGGCGGAGCAGCCCAGGAATTTTCCGATCGCTTCCGCCACCGCTTCGCCCGACTGGGCTTGAAAAAGAAAACCGCTTTCCCCGTCCTCCATCGCCTCGCGGCAGCCGGGCACATCACTGGCCAGCAGCGGCCGCCCGTAGGCGGCACCCTCCAGCAACACGTTGGACATCCCCTCGTGGTAGGAGGGCAGCACCACCGCGTGAATCGAACCCATCAGCGTCTCGATCGCCGCGTTGTCGAGAAACCCGTGGTAGAGAATGGTTCCGGCTTCGTGCGCTTCCCGCAGCATGGCCTCGTACTCCGGTTCTTCGGTGAATCCGGCATAGTGGAACTCGCACTCCGGATGCGTCTCCCGGATTTTCCGGGCGGCGTGGAGATACTCCGCCACGCCCTTCTCCCGACTGGCCCGCGCCTCCATCAGAAAACGGATTTTCCCGTCCTCCTTTGGATACGGCAGCAGACGGCGCTTCTCCAGATTAACACCGGAACCCGGAATCATATGCACCGGACTTTTCAGCATTCCGCAGGCTTTGAACTTTTCCAGGTTCACCCGGTTCTGAAAGAAGATGCACCGGGCTTTGCCGAGTCCGAATTTCAGCATGGCGCGGATCACCCGGTTGACCGGCTTGTGATTGAAAAACACAGTTCCGAGCCCGGTCACGCTCGCCAGATAAGGAATTCCCCGGCTTCGCGCCGCCATGCCGCCGTAGGTGTTCGGCTTGATGGTGAAGGAGAAGACCACGTCGGGGCACACCTCACGGCACAGCCGCCGGTATTCGCAGAACAGCCGCCATTCGGCCAGCGGATTCATGCCGTGCCGGTTGAGCGGAGCCGGGATCACCCGACAGCCGATCCGCTCGAATTCCCGGTTGACCGGGTCTTCCGGGATCGAAAGCGTCACTTCATAGTTTTCCTCGATCAGCCGTTCCAGCAATTCAAAGCTGAAATTGTAGAACGCTTTCGAGATGCTCGCCAGAATCAGAATTTTCGGCATGACTTTTTCTGTTTTCGTAAAACGGGTTGCCGCCTGTTACTTTACCGGTTCTTCTTCGACGCGAATAATTTCCAAGGCAATATCATGGGTACGGCAAAATTTCTTCAGCCGAGCCATCTTCTCCTCGTTCCTGGAATGGGCGGAAATCAGGATTTTGTCGAAAGGGTGTTTTCGGTATATTTTTTCCAGATTTTCGCTGCCGCCAAACACCGGAAACCCGTAAATGCGCATTCCGCAGAGCGCCGGGTCGTCATCGATGATTCCGATGATCCGGGCGGGATCGTTGGATTTCTGGGCGCAGTAAAGAATATTGACGAATACCCGGCATTTCAGTCCGCCGCCGTAGACGAGCAATCTTTGCTGCTGCTCCCGCGGCTGGCGTTGCAGTGAAAGTTCGCGGAACCAGAACCACCCCGCATAATGGATGCAGAACCGCTCCCCGAGAATCAGCAGCATGTTGACCATGGTGAAAATGAAACTCCCGCTGACGAACTGCCTTGGCGTGATTCCGTATTGCTCCGCCATTTCGCAATAACCGTATCCGTAGAGGAGCAGGTTGGAAACCAGCGAGCCGAAGACGATCAGCAAGAGCAGCCGGGCGTAATCGTTGATTCCGGCGCGGAGCCAATATACGCGGTAGATTCCGGAGACGCACAGCAGCAGCGCCGGCGGGCTGAAGGTGAGCAGAAAGATGTACAACGTCCCGGGAGCTCCGCAGGTGAGCAGGCAGGCAGTCAGATAGGCCGCTGCGATGCAGCAGAAATCGATGAACGGATGCACCAGGTTGATTAAAAGTCCGCGGCGCGGTTTTGACAATCCGTTCTGGATCAACCGGGCTGATTCGCTCAATTCGACTCCGGCCAATTGCCGGATTGCGATGAGAACGGCGATCAGAAGCAGAATGTAGGCGACGGCGGGAACCGAATTCCGGGCGATCAGGAGAAGGAGCGCTCCAGCCGAAAAACAGCAGCCGAGCAGATAGAGAATCCAGGCGGTGGTGGTCTGCTTGCTGGTTTGGCGCAGCAGCCGGTGATGAAGATGGTCGCGATCCCCTTCCATAATGCCGCCGGACCGTGGATTGAGGAGCTTGCGTGCGCTGCGCCGCCAGATCGCCAGAATCACATCGAAGAGAGGAACCCCGACCACCAGCAGCGGCAGCAGAAGCGAGGTGGCGGTGACCGCCCGGTCGACGCTGGAGAGCCCGGTGATGGCGAACATCAGCCCGAGAAACGTACTGCCGGTGTCGCCGAGAAAGATCTTGGCCGGATGGAAGTTATAGCGAAGGAATCCGAGACAGGCGGCGGCGAGAATCAGCATCGCCATCGCTTCCGATATATGTTTCCCGGTCAGCAAAAACCAGATCGCCATGCAGCCGGCGGAGACGATCGCCAGCCCTGACGCCAATCCGTCGAGGCCGTCGATCAGATTGAATGCGTTGATGATGATGACCACCCAGCCGGCGGTCAGCGCAAGCGAAAGGAACCATGGAATGTGATAGCCGAGGACCTCGTAGTCGCGGCTCAGGTTGAACCAGACGACGAACGCCACCATCAGTTGAACGACCAGCTTGAGTCTGGATTTCAGCTCCCGCCGGTCATCGACCAGCCCCAGCGCCCCCAGCAGGATCGAAGGGATCAGCAGCCACCAGAGAAGTTTGATGCTTGCCGGTACCTGCGACAGAAACGCATAACTGGCCAGAGTGAAGAAAAAGGCCAGAATCACGGCGATTCCGCCGCCGCGCGGAACGCTGCGCTCATGCTGGTGCCTTCCGCCCGGCTTGTCCACATACCCCAGGCGAGGCAGAATTCTAACGCAGAATTTCGTCAGAATCGCCGACAACAGCAAGGCGACCAGAGGATAGAACAGCAACCCCCAGTAACTGAAATACGATTTATTCAGCATGTTTCATTGAATTGATTTGCGTTCTCAAGCCTTTTTGCCGAGACGTTCGCCGGAATATTTGTTCTCCCGGATCGGCCGCCACCACCAGTCGTTTTCCAGATACCAGGCGACCGTCTTGCGGATTCCGGTATCGAAATTCTCCTCCGGATTCCAGCCGAGTTCGTTGCGCAGTTTGTCCGCGTCGATCGCGTAACGGCGGTCATGGCCGGGCCGGTCGGCGACGAAGACAATCTGGTCGGAATAACTGCCCGAGGCTTTCGGCCTGAGGTCGTCGAGAATCCGACAGATGGCCTGCACCACCTCGAGGTTGGTGCGTTCGTTGCGGCCGCCGATGTTGTAGGTTTCGCCGGGAACCCCCTTGCGGTTGATGAGGGAAAGGGCTTTGGCGTGGTCTTCGACGTAGAGCCAGTCGCGGATGTTGTCGCCCTTGCCGTAGATCGGCAGCGGCTTGCCGTCGAGAGCGTTGAGGATGACCAGCGGAATCAGTTTCTCCGGAAAGTGGTACGGGCCATAGTTGTTCGAGCAGTTGGAGATCAGCACCGGCAGCCCGAAGGTATGACCCCAGGCGCGAACCATATGATCGCTCGACGCCTTGCTCGCCGAATAGGGAGATTTCGGATCGTAGGGCGTGGTCTCCTCGAAGAGCCCCTCCGCCCCCAGCGAACCGTAGACTTCGTCGGTGGAAATATGCTGGAACCGGAACGCCGCCTTGCGGTCTTCGGGGAGTGTCCTCCAGTAAGCGAGCGCGCACTGGAGCAGATTGGCGGTCCCGAGCACATTGGTCCGCACGAAACAGAGCGGATCGTCGATCGAACGGTCCACATGGGATTCCGCCGCGAGATGCATGATCGAATCCGGCTGGAACCCGGCGAACAGCTTCGCCACGCCCTCCGCGTCGCAGATGTCGAGTTTCGCGAAATGATAACGGGGAGAATCCTCGACCTCCTTCAGGCTGGCGAGGTTACCCGCATAGGTGAGTTTGTCGAGGTTCATCACCTCGCAATCGGTGTTCTTGATAAGGTGACGGATCAGCGCCGAGCCGATGAATCCGGCGCCCCCGGTGACAATGATTTTCATGATAAACGCTCTGGGATGAGTATATCCGCAATCCGGTCGAGCGTTTCCGCTTCGACCACCTTTTCGACATGACTGCCGGAACCGATGTTCAAGTGGATATCCGGTGCAGGAATATTCACTTTCTGACAGAAAGCACCCGACATTCGAACATCGTAATACCGGCCGGGATGAACCAGAACATGCCGGCTCCCGGGATGCCGGCTCAATACCTCCCTCAAAGGCGCGATCTTCATGAAATTCGGTCGGGCACCGACGACACTGATGCTTCTCATTCTTTATCCTGTTCTTTTTTCAATACCGGCACATTCACCCAGCCATTAGGCGTTTCAGTAAACTCCCGGCAAGTAAAAAGCCAAATCACGAATTTCTTATTCTTCAGCCAGTTCGGATTTCGAGCTGCCTTACGATAAAGATTGATCCGTACTGCCGTTGCAGCCGATCCTTTGACCGCAATCCGGTCGATCGGCATTCTCAACTCATGCGCCAGCTGTTCTCCGAATCCGGCAGATTCGGCGAGCATGTCGCCGCCAGCGGAAAAAACCAGTCCGTGACTGTCACTCAGAAGCAGGACTGGACTGGTTTCATCAAAGGTTTTCCCTTCGATTTCACGGATCGTCAGGGTTTCAGAGGGCGCGGCGTTTTTATCCAGCGACGCCATCAGGTCACCCACAATTATCACCGGTTTCTCCGTTGTCTTGAAATCGGCGTTGCCCCTCAAACCGATCTGCTGCGCAACTTTCTGCGCCGCCAGCGCAATTCCGACAGGATTCCAGTGTGCGTCCTGTTTGCAAAAAACCGGCACTCCGGCTTTCGCAAAATCATCGCTCAGATCGAGTATATCGACTCCCTTCGCACGCAGTTCGTCATAAAACGGCTTCAAATAAACCATGGCGTCGCCCGTCTTGAGCGGCGCCAGCGGCTGAAGCGCGAGCTTGGGCGGCACCGGCACAATAATCAACCGGATATTCTGCTCTTTGAGCGCATCGTTGAATGCCGTGATAGTCGGCACCGGATCGGGATATTTACCGGCTTTTGCCGCCCGGGCGGCAGCACCGCCGACCAGCGGTCCCTTGCTCAGATGTTCCAACTCGTTGCGACTGTAAAGCCAGCCATCGTTCCCTTTGCACGTAATCGTCTTCGGTTCGACTTTGGGCAACTGTTCGCGTGCAAATGCCGCCACATCCGGAGCGCCGTCTGCTGCCAGCACGCCCAACGCCATACAACACCATAGTCCGGGCAGCCAACTTTTTCTCATCTCAATTCCCCCCAAAGCGGTTCCTGCAACAAAAGTTCCTCGTCATCGAGGTCGCTACGATTCCAGCCTCCGAAATTCGCTTCTGCGTCACCACGCCATGGCATCAGAATCAAGGTCACCTGATCGCCGGGCCGCCACTGCGCCGCGGGCGTCCACACATTGTCGACCATACTTTTAATATACACCAAAGCCTGTTCATTGCCACCATCGATATCGACGAAATGCACACTCATAATATGATCTTTGTACGGCGCCGAATGAGGTTGCGGCACCGTGGAAACCTGTTGAATCGTTGCCGTGACCTTGCGCGGAGCGTCCAGCGCGAGGAAGCGAACCTCGGGCGCATTCCCGAGGCTCAGATCGAGCATTTTCCAGTTGCCGTCGGCCAGTTCCCGGATGGCGAATTCATAAATCACGATTTTCTTGTCCGCGAGTCGGTCGCGTCCCCGTCGGAGTTCATTGCTCAGAAGCTCGCGGGTGGCGAATGCTCCGGCGTCATTGCGGGCAATCACATCAATATTGTAGCCCAGGTGGGCGCTCAACCGTTCGGCCAACCCGGATTTCTCACCCCAGTTCATGGCCGAAACACTGTAGATATTGGTGAAGCTGTCTCCCAGCAGCAACACCGGCGCATCCGGCGCGACACGGAAATCCTGGCGGGGCCGGACGGATACGGTTTCGGCGGCGAAAAACTTTTCCGGCATGGCCAGTTTGAGCATTGCGGCAATATCGCCGAGATGAGTGATCTGTTGCGGCGTGGAATGATCTTGCCATTTCCGGCCCGATATCAATTCAGTCAGCCTGGCAGCGGCGATTTCCATGCCTTCCGGCGTCCAGTGGGTATCGGTTTTAAGGTAGGGTTCCATTCCGGCGGTACGCAACAACGCAAAATCCGGTGCAAGATCCAATACCGTGATGCCGTTGACCTCCATGATCCGACGGAATTCGTCAAAGGAGGGATTCCGCAAAACCGTACCGACAACGGCATTGCCGCCGAGTTTGTCGCCATACAACATCGGTTTGACCGGGGCCGGCAACAGGATAAGGCGAATGCCGCGCGCCTTTAACTGACGCTGAAAATCCAGAACAGCACGTATCGGGTCGGGTTGTCCGCCCTTGAGTCTGCGTTTGTAAAGCCGTTCCGGCCGCAGGAATCCCGGATTGGCCAGATAGTTAAAATCGCTCGCATAAAAAAGCCAGCCGTCGGTTCCTACAATCACCTTTTCGTTGCCGGAAGAGAATACCCCGGTCAGAAACCCCTGCGCCGGTTCCAGCAGAACGGCCCGCAGCAATGAACAGTCTTCCAACGCCGTTTCATAACTTTTGAGCGCAGCCCCCAGCTGATCGGGGGACGCCATGGTCAGCCGATCTCCCAATTGCAGTTCCTGAATTTCGCTCAACGGTTTGTTGCGGGTTTCAAACCAGATTTGCGCCACCGGATAAAGCACGATCAACGCCAGGAACAACAAGCTTAATATCAACTGCTGGCTGCGGCTGATTTCGGTATGGCCGATTTCGATCTTGGCGACCTCTTCGCGGGATAATTTTCGTTCTGCCATGATGATTTCCCCTTAAAAGATAAAGTAGATGAAGGGGTTGTAACTCTGGGTGGTCAGGGCAACCAGCGCCACCGCAAATACCGCAATCGCCCAGAGAATTTTCCACCAGTTGAGCTTGCGGGTAAAATCCCAAGTCGTCGGCAATGCCCAGATCGCCAGAGCCGCAATGATGAAATTCACCAGATAATAGGGGGCATAAATCACCCCTGCCGCCACTGCGCCTCCGCCATGTTGCGCCGCTGCTCCGGCGACGCCGAACATGCTGGTCAAGTAACGCCAGGCATCCGGCAAGGTATCCGCCCGGAAAAACACCCAGGCAATCAGCACAATAAAGAAGGTCAGCGCCACCTGAATGATTTTCGGCATGCGGTGATAAATGCTTTCTTTGCCGAGCGCACGCTCGAACGCCAGATAGCCGCCGTGGATGCCGCCCCAGATCAGGAAGTTCCAACTGGCGCCATGCCACAGTCCGCCCAGCAGCATGACCAGCGTCAGATTGACGTAGGTGCGAATTTCTCCTTTGCGGTTGCCGCCCAGAGGGATGTAAAGGTAGTCACGCAACCAGGCCGACAGACTAAGATGCCAACGCCGCCAGAACTCCGTGATGGATTGGGATTTATAAGGAGAATCAAAATTTTTGGCAAAGACGAATCCGAGCATCAGCCCGAGGCCGATCGCCATATCCGAATAGCCGGAAAAGTCGTAATAAATTTGAAAAGCATACGCCGTGATACCATACCAGGCGTCTCCGGAATGAAGGTCGGCGGTGGAAAAACAGACGTCGGCGATCTTGCCGCAGGGATTGGCAAGGAGGATTTTTTTCCCCATGCCGAACATGAAAAATGCGACTCCGCGCGCGAATTTTTCCCAGCTGTAGGTTCGTTCAACCAGCTGGTCGGCCACATCCTGAAAACGGACGATCGGCCCGGCAACCAATTGCGGAAACATCGATACAAAACAGGCGTAATCGATCCAGCGGGTCACCACTTTGGCGTCGCCGCGGTAGAGATCAATCACATAACTCAAGCTCTGAAAGGTATAGAAACTGATGCCGAGCGGCAGAATCACCCGGAAAAATCCGGCATACTGCCATTCCGGAATACCCATCCCCGCCATGAGCGCATTGTAATTTTCCACTCCGAAGTTGAAATACTTGAAAAAACCGAGTACCGCGAGGTCGACGACGATCGAAATGATCAGAAACAATCTTTTCTGCCGGGGGAATTTTGCCATCAGCCGTCCGTCCGTATAATCTACGGTCGTCGTGAAAAGCATCAGCGGCATAAACCATGGATTGGCCCAGCCGTAGAAGATGTAACTGAGCAGAGTAAGAGTCAGATGTTTGAGTTTTTTCGGGCTCAGGTAATAGACTGCCAGCGCCAGCGGCAGAAAGAAAAATAGGAACAGATACGATGAAAAAACCATTTTTATTCCACCATCATTGATAGATCATAATATTACGGATGGCAAAAGCAGCATCCGAGGTACCGGCTGCCGTGATTTCAAGCGATTTTGTCCCTGCCGGAAGTTGAAAAATAACGTGTGACCAACGAATAAGGCCTCCGTAACATGACGGAATGTTCTGCGGATACCCGTTCACCATTAACGTGACAATACCGGGTCCCGGAAATACCACCGCGGGGATAACGCAAATCATCTCTTTTTCCGGATCAATATCATTCAAAGATATTTCTGCAATCTTCAATGGCTTATCATCAAGACATGAAAATTCCTTTTTGTCAGTCAGGTTCTCCCAGTTTTTCACCCAAATCTCATACTTTTCCGAGAGAGAGATTTTTTGCCCGGAAATATCAGCGTTTCGGATTAATCTCCGTCCGGAGAGTAACTGTTGGGCTCGATCCATAACAGACAAATCACTCCATTGTATCTTGCTCAGCAAGTGCGGTATTCCCATATGAAGAATAATTACTTTCTTGCCGGCAAGAAACGCGGTTGGATTTGTAAAAATATTCTGAATAATTGTGGTCATTGGTCCATCTCCACTGATCCGATACCAATCAACGCCATACCGGATTTTGGAAGCCAACAAAGTCGGGTAGGACTCGGGGTCTTTCATCGGATATTGGATAAAGGAATTGCCTAAAACCTTTATGGCACTTTGAGGATCTTTTTGCAGAACTTTTCCACAGTATCGGACTTCCCGACTTGTATAACTGGTTCCAGCTTTGTGATTGCCGATATCGCAATTGGCAGGGAAAAGATAATCTGTTGACAGGGGATTCGGAATCTGGATAAAAGAAAAATCAGCCGATTTCATATTCTGCGGGAAATGATACCGCTCCAATCGCGCAGCCATAACTGACGCCAGCGCATCCTGACAGGTATCGGATGGATGATAATTTGACGGGAAGAAGAAAGCGAAAGGGTATTTTTCGCTGTTGGCGATAATTTCATCAGAGGCATAAAGCGTTTCAATGCCAGCTTCAGATAACTGTTTGACCAAAATCGCCATTTGATAGTCTGGAATATCACGGAATTGGGGATTGATTACCCTTGCCGCAATGTCATATAGATTGGGCACAATAGAGACGATCAATTGAACGCCATTGGATTCCAGTGTTTTTTTCAGTGAAAGCAGCGCAGCTAAATTTTCTTCAGAAATCTCCTGATAGTTACCAATAAACCAGTATTTTTCTGGAAGGCACCAGAAAGACCCGTTTATATTTCTCCACACAAATGAGCCGATCCGGTTGTAGCCAGGAGCGTCTTTGTTTTTTTCTTTTGTCCAAATTTCTTGGAATTGACGGTTCAGTCCTTCCCGACAGTTATTGAAATCGGCAAGCATAACATTCATTCTGGCTAAATCTTTTTCAATATTCGCTTGCTGTGCTTCTTTGAGTACACCTGGGATCGGTGAGTTGATATGACGCTCGAATATAGAAATATAGCTACTGTTTCCCTCTGACCAAAGAATACCGGACGAAGGATTCAGCGAAGTGTCGCTATAAGTGCGGATTACTGACATGGAGAGAACATAATAATTATCCAATGAGAATAAGTTAAGCTCGTCGACTTGCTGAGTTGTTTTCATTCGATCCGGCAGTTTGCTGAACGGAATCAGTGTACAACGGATCTTATCTCCCGGTTTAATTTTCGCCATATCCAGCAATTTGTAGTTTTTGAACCCATCAATAACCAATGCCAATTCTCTGCTGCAAGGATCTCCTGCCTTAATGGAGTTACCAATAAAATGTGCGGAAAAACGGCAATCCGGATAATCAGAATCCTTAGGATTCGGAAGATGCGAGCATTCGGTGATTTCCCCTTCGACGCTAGTTATTTCCGCTACAGGTTTGCGATATACGCGCATACGATGGAGCAAAACCTTTCCTTGAACTGCAATCATGGGTTCAAACGTGTTGTATTGGTCCATAACACCAACATCAAAGGTGTAAGTTTCCTGTTTGCCGGAGGATGGGCGAATCGTCTGAAGAACGTGCTGCCCCGGATTTATGGAACCATGTTCTCGAAGTCCAAGTTCTATTGTCACATTGTCGCTTAGGGCAGATGCTTCAAACTCAACACGAAGATTACAATTCATAACATTCTGAACGGGGCCGAAAAATCGAAAAACCCCCTTGTGAACATCAATCAAAAAACCGTTATCATTATGAGAAAGATGACATTCTTTCGGGTAAGTATTCCATTCTACCGCCCAATGATCCGGAATTTCCTGCTTTTCCAGTTCCTCCTTATTCAACCCGCTTCTTTTCAAGTGAGGCAATGCTGCGGGGTATATTTTAGGATTGACATATTTTTGGAAAATATATTCAAACGCCAAGTCACTTGGCGTCCAGTCGGAAGATTGTGCATTCACACAAATCGCCGAAACGGTTAAAAACATTGCAATATTGCCAATGCGGGACATAAGCATGGTTAATTCGCCCTTCAATTTAAAACCTAATGACCTTTTTATTATTCTGCGCCAGGTTACGTTCACACGAATGAATCAATGATCATTGCAAACAAAACGAATCCCGCAAACATGATATCGGCTGTGTTGCACGACAAGACAGTTCCATGATCCGCGCTGTTTTCTGTCGAAAATATTACATCGTCACCGCACAATATTTTTCCAGCGATTCAGAATTGCGCTGCGAGAAAATTCACCGGAATATACCTCACGTGTATGCTGCTGAAATTTGGCGAGTTCCGGGGGCGACGCAATCAGCGCCTGCAATCGTTCCGGAGTCTTGTCGTCAAGCAGAAACCCGACGCTCAAATCGCGGGTCCAGCAGCCAATATCACTGTCTTCGGGTCCGGAAAACAGAACGGGACGTCCGATTGCCAGCGCACCGAAGAATTTCGACGGGACCACGATGCCCTCCCAGCCTTTGCGCAGGCTGATGAGATGGATGTCGGCGGAGGCGAGTCTATTTTCCAACTCCTCTTCCGAGGCGAATCCGACAAGCCGGATATTTGTATCTTCAGGCGTGAGCTGCGCGGTTTGCGCCTGGTATTGATTGCCGTATCCGGCGAAGCAGAAGGCGGCGTCGATGCCTTGCCGGCGGCACTCGCGGGCGAGTTCAATGAGCGGTCCAAGATCGTGAGCGTAGCCGACGGTTCCGGAATAAAGCAGTCCAAGCTTCGCATCGCCGAAGAGTTCGCGCCGCGTCTCCGAATCGACGGCAGGAATCCGTTCCGGTTCGACCAGCGCCCACGGAGTCAGTGTGGCGCATTCGGCTTTATGGCGATATTTCAGCAGGCGTTCCCGCATACACGGCCCGATATCGACCATGGTGTCCACGCTCCGGTATGCCCAGGGGACAAATGGTTTCGTCAATGCGGCCAGCAACCTCATCCATCTGGCGGCATTGACCAAAATCGCCTCAGGATAGAGATCAAATGCCCAGTGGATAAGCCGCACCTTGCGGTTCATCAGCCGCAAAAACGGGAACAGCAGGTAGCCGAACTGCGGGTCCGTTCCGATTATGACCGTATCAAATTTTTTCCGATCCCGAAAAAAGGCAACCAGCCATTTCAATTGGAGAACCGCCGAGTTGAATAACCGCCCCCAATTATTTCCTTGCGAAAAATCGGGCCGCTTGAAGCGCCGGATCAATACTCCATTCCAAGTTTCCTCCGGCTGTAATTTTTCCTTGGAACGGATCAGGCGGTTCCCGGTAAAGACAGTCACGGAATATCCGGCACGAACCAGCTCCTCCGCCAAGTCGGAAAACAACCGGGCGCTGATTACCTGATCCGGGTGAAAAAAATGGTAAACCAGTAAAATAGACTTTGTCATCACACTGTCATCTTTCCAGCAAAAATCCCTTGCGAGACTTCTGATTCTGATAAAAAATTCAACGCAATAGGAATGCACGAATGGGAGCGCGTCCGCATTCGGCGATTATTGGCAGCCGGTTTTGCGATCCCGAAATTTTCGCTCAACCACTTTCAAATCGATCATGTATTCATAAATCGAACGGAGCAACGAATAGTGAAATCCCGCCTGGCCGTCCAAAAAGCCGCCTTTCAGAAAATAGAGGATGGCAAACACCCACAGGGGCCTGCCCGGAATTCGATAAAGCAATAATTTCAGCATTTTCCGCCGGGCAACAGGATCTCCGCCGCGCAACACCTTCCAATCGAGTTTTTGCGAGCGTTCCTCCAGCAGGCAGACCGCCTCCATGTCGGAGTAGCGGTTGTGTCGGGCAAACCACCAGTTCACCCCGTTGTTAAACGGATAATGAAGAAACCGTTCTCCCTCAAGATAGGTTTTTTCCCCGACGCAATGGTACTCTTCATTGATCTCCCGAACAACTGAAACCATGCGGTGTTTGAGCAACCGTCCAAACCAGGTACTTGTGCCGATATTGTGCTTAAGCCAGCGGCCGAGGAAAATATCTTTGCGTCGGAAGTGAAAGATTGCAGTGTCGGCATAACGCGGATCGGCAATCGCAGCCTGCATCCGTTCGCCGATTTCTCGTCCCCAACGTTCATCCGCATCAACCATCACCACCCATTCCCCGGGATAGTCCACTTCACGCAGAGCGGCGTTTCGCTGACCGGCATAGTTATCGAATTTACGCTGGAAGATCCTGGCGCCATGCGCCTTGGCGATCTCCAAGGTATTGTCCGTGCTGAATGAATCGAAAACGACGATATCCTCACACCAACTTCTGAGGGTATCGATACATTCCGCGATATTTTTACTTTCATTCAGAGTCAATATGACTGCGGAAATATTCAATCCTGAATCTCCCGTTTTTTAATGAATCTGGCCGGATTTCCTCCGACGACAGTCCATGGCTCGACGTCCTTGAACACACACGCCCGGGCTCCGACCACGGCGCCTTTTCCCACGGTGACCCCCATGCCGATAAATGCTTCGGCGGCAACCCAGGAGTGCGATTGTATCGAGATGGAACGCATGGTCAATGGCTTGTCCAGTTTACCGATATCGTGAGACGCGGTGCAGAGGTGGCAATTCTGTGACAGGGTGATGTTTGAACCGATCCTGATGGGGGCGACATTATATAGCTTCACCCCGCTTCCGATCGCGACGAAACTCCCGACGATCAAGTTGTTCGGCATCCAGATTTTCACGTCAGAACGAATCCGGCAATGGCTCCCCAGCCTGGCGCCGAACATCCGCAGCAGCAAGTTGCGCCAGCGATAACAGCAAAACGAAGGCGTTGGTCGAAACAGCAGGCAATATACCACTTGCCAGCATAGCCGGTATAATTTGTGTTGTAAGGAAAATTTATTTTGATACAATCTCATTGCCTTCATCTTACTCGACCCCATAAATAACGAATGATCAGGAAAAAATATTTTGGCATATAATGGCGCAGTTTTTCTGACAATCTGAAGCGCAGCCCTCTGTTGTGGAACTTCTCCACCAACCCGGCAAAATCATCGGTTGCGGCAGATTCCATAAAATTCCGATACGCAACAGGACGTCTTGCCGAATGCGTCAGATGCGGATTTCCCGCATATGCGGCGGCCCGATCTCCGGGTTGCAGAATCCCCGGTCGAATTTTCTGCAACAGAAGTTCTCCGTGAATCGTATGGCACAATAGAAAACTCAGGCCGAGGGAAAGAATTTCGATATTCTCTTTGGGGTAACTCCAAAAATCCCCGATCGTATAGTCTGCAATTCCCCCGGAACGGGTATGCCGAGGACACTCAAAACAACTTTCCCGCAATGACAGGTTCTGATAGAAGAAACTGCAGAAAGCATCTTCATCACCGGAAAAAAAACATTTCTTCCCGTTGACGGTTCCGGAACGTCGCGCGTCGTGCCACCCCTTGGATTTGTCGCGGAAACAGAATTCCGTAACGGTGGCCCTTCGACGCTTTTCCAGAAAATCCAGATAGGAGCGAAACAATCCCGCAGACGGGGTGCCGTGACAAATCACTTCGCAGGTAAACAATTTCGTCTGATCCGTTCCATGCAGGTAGGCACTCAGCCCCATGATTTGGCAGGGCGTTCCTGAAAACAGGACCGGAGCAGAAGACGTCCGGCGCAATTCCGTCCGGATTTGGCGGAAGGAGTTTTGCAAATCACTTTGTACGTACTTGGAGAAACGCAGTTGCGGCAGCTCGGATGCGGACTTGACGCAAATATGCCTCACCTGCAGGTTCTCGTCATATGCGGCTCCCCAAACCGTTCCGCCCTGGGCCAGGATGATTTCGGCAAGTATCGTAAAGCCGCCGCCGGATGTACTGCCGGCGCGGATTTCCGGATTCGGATGCGCAATGGAAAAACAGGTTTCATTTTCCAATTTATCCGAACAGTCGGGCGGAGGATTCAGTTGCGGACAGTGCGATACGCACTGTCCGCAATTGATACATCGCAAATAATCTATTTCCGGAAACAGGAAGCCATTGTCATCCGGTTTCATGGAGATCGCATCTTGAGAACATATGGCTTGGCAGCATGTACATCCGGTACACAGATCGGCGCTGCATAATTTGATTTTCACAGGCATGATTGAATGTTTTTCAATAAAAAGGAAATGGAATCTTTCCGGGCGATATCCAATTTCGCGAAAACGTCGCGATATTCGATGGGAGGGGCAAGCGGGGCGACGGCTGACGCGGGAGTCGCCAGCCGGCCGCTCAACCCCAGACGGCGCAGCAAATCGCTTTGCCGGCAGTTGTTTTCTTTTCCGGCCGCAATGTAAGAAACGAATTCTTTCTGGAATATGATCGAAAAAGCCGTACCGTGGAACGAATCGGTGAAAATACAGTCGGCCCTATCCACCAGAGTCAGAAACTCCTCCACGCCGACCAGGGGCATCCGCCGGTATTGCTTCCGCTTCGGAAGCGCCTTTCCGGAAAGCGATAAAACATAAATCGGCAACTCGACTCCCCGGGCCTCGTTCCACTTCTCGGCCATCAGGAAAAGCTCCGGATTGTCAGACACCGTATAAATCAGCAGATAATGCGGCTCCAGATCCGGCACCTGCCGCGCGATTTTACGGTAAGTGTCGCTTTCAAGCAGAAAAGTGGGGTCAAGCACCAGCTCCGCCTGGCGGGGAACCAGCTCCCGAACCAGATCGCAGCCGCTCTGCTCCCTCACTCCGATCGCGGAAAAGGTGTCGAGATATTTTTTAAAATATGGTTTGATTGCCTCCGGCAGCATCTTCGTTCCGAAGCTGGAGGCATAACTGATCCGACCAGCCCCTGTCGGCGCAAACGCCAGCAGATACGGCAACAGAGAAGAGTTGGTACGGGGATTCCAAACCTGATCGCTTCCAACGATGTAGACATCATAACGCGGCGGGTCTGCCAGCAGCTCGTCATAGCTGCGAAACTCCTTCGACATGACGCTGTTTCGCACATGAAACTGTTCGAACAATTGCCTGCGTTTTCCGCCAGACCATCCTGACTTTATAAAATTCAACGCCTGCAATTTCGGATACAGAAACTCCTTGACCCGGATACTCAGCGGCAATCTCATCAGCGGGCGTGAGCCGGAAGTCGATATATGGCGCGAATGTTTGTAATACCGATAGTTGATCAGTTCGGCGTGAATGCCTTCCTGATTCAAAAACTTCTGCAAGGCAAACGCCTGTAATTCAGCACCGTAGTTGCACACGTTAAAAATCGTCATGATTCCGGCGGACGGCTGCCCTGAGACGCTGAGTTGGTTAGTCGCTGTCATGGATTATCCTTAATAACGCTGAAGCGGGTCATGTGATGATGAGCGCATGTTTTCTTCTGTCTTCGCTCTCCGAATATTTCCTACTTGAGTAACATCGACCGTCCCTGTTTGCATCTCGAATCCGGCGGTGAAGGACAATCCGGCAGGCAACGAGGAAATACCCGGAAAGTCGGACTCGTCGAAATAAACCTGAAAGTACCGCCAATCCGGATCGACTCCGAAGTTTCGGCTGGTCATAACTTTGTGCTTCCCGTCGGCGTAATAATATAAGAACAGATTGAATGTGGAATGGAACGTTCCTCTGGCCCAGAATCCGATTCCCCCGCCGGGTCCGTATGTTATGGCATCTTGATGAAGTACTGTAATTCTGCCGTTGACGCTGCGCATCGACAACGCGGTCCCTCTTTGTGCGTCCCGGACAAGCCAGATTCCGGATCCTGCGCCGGAAGCCGCATTCCAATAGTGCCCCGGGAGCCATTTGACCGGCCAGCCTTCTTCCGGAAGATGATATCCCCTGCCATTTATCTTGGGGAACCCGTTTCTTTTTTCCTGTTGACTGAAATCTCCGTTGGTCCACAGATCCATCGGAATTGCAGGTTTCTCACGTGTCCCCATGTTCTGGAAATTCAGAACGTAGACGAGAACGATCTTTTTCCGGAAGTTACTCTGATAGATCAATTCCCCGGAATACGGAGCCAGATCAAGCGAATTGATTTTCTCATCTCGGGAGCTGCGTTGTTCTGCCACCAGGTATGATCCGTCATACCCCTCGACGGCATAATTCAACTTTTTCACCAAATTACGATTCCCTGCCTCCATTTCGACGGATTCGATCTTCCCGTAAATCCCGGGCGTATGCGACAGATAGGCATTGGTTCTATTGGCTACCAGGATCAGGGGATGCTTGAGCCCCCGCTGCTGCAGATCCTTTGCCAACGCGGCGGGATATTCTCTCAGGTACGGTTTGTCGTGCATCAGGGAAATCGCTGTTCGGGCCATGCACACGCCGGTCAATATTACCAGCGCCATGCGACAAATCCATTTTCGTGATGGGAATGCCTGCCCAATATAATTTTCGATCGCGCCATATCCGAATGAGGTACCCGCGAGGATGAAAATGATCAGGACGGCGCAATATCGTACCGAGGTCACGGCATATGCCAGGCGCGTCAGAAAGACTCCGAATGCCAGCACCAGCATAAATGCAATCGCACGATTGTTGCGATGGCGCCACATCCACCAGCAGCCAACCGCGACAAACGGCAATAAGATAATTGACCATGCTCCAATCATCATCTGCTACATCCATACTCTCGTCAGAAATCGCCGAAATACGAAGTCAGGCCAGAAATGCCAGGACGCATTTAAAATCAGGGAAACAATAATCCCGGTCACCACGAAGCCGGCCAGACAACAAACACATCGCATGAATGCACCAGAGCCTCCCCCGTTTTTTCTGGTAAAGAACCAATAGACGATTTCAAACAGAAATGTATAAAAAAGCGCCTCTATGTATTCGGGACGGCAGATGACGGCCAGCATGATCGCCGCTCCTGCCGCCAGGCTTGACCAGGCGAAGCGGTTCAACGCCAGCGCATAGAACAGGAGAAATCCGGAAAACAGGGCCAATGCAGATGCTTCACGAAGAAAAGCCGCCGAATATTCGACCAGCTCGGGATGGACAGCCGTCAGCAGTGCCATTATCAATCCAATGCGGGAAGAACCCAACACTGTTCCCAGCCCAAACATCGACAGCACCATCAGTGTGCCCATCCCGATGTTGACCGTTGCCGCTCCAGTCCAGATCGAACAACCGAGAAGCTTTGCCGTCGCCTGGGTCAGCATGGGGAAAAACGGTGGAATGACATCTCCATCCACATACATCGCAGACATTCCGCCTGTTCGCCAAGCTTCGCCGGCCTCCAGATAGAAGAACTCATCTCGCTGGAGATATGGCTTTGCCTCGAATGCGTAAATTCTGATCAACAATGCCGCCAGCACAATCCCCAGCAACATGATGCCGATCCGATATCGCCTGTCGCATGCCGTATTTTCATGCGGGTTCCACGCTGAAATCCGGTTCATGAAACATTGTATCGTTTGAACCTTTGCCCTCAGAGAGAATCCATTCATATCGACTCCTGCCCCGGCAGTTTCCCAAACGGCTGAAATGGACGGTTATCCCTGTTCGACTCATCCCATCGGCCTGGAAACAAAAATGCAATGAGATCTGTCCGAACGGAACCCGTATGCGCAAGTTCAACCGATTTTGCCACAGGATCACTTTCTTTCATGGTTTTATGGATAATCCATCACAATTGGCCATCCTGGAAACCTTTTTCGCACAAATTATTTCAGATGGTCATAACATATCCGCATTGCCGAACGTCAATCGACAATAACCCATTCGGGAGGGGTTCCTGATTCCATGCGCAGCCATGCATAAGCTTCCATCATTTTTGCCCCGAGCTCGTTCCATCCGTATTCCCGCCGCATCAATTCTTGCCCGTTGCGCCCCATGCTTTCGCGAACTTCAGGGGTTGCCTGCATCAGATTCCGCAGCGCGTCCGCCAACGTATCTTCACCCAGCTCGATACATTCCCCGCAATGATGTTCGGGCAAAGAGCGCCAGGGCGTTCCTGTGGTGGTAATGACAGGCATGCCGTGCGCCAGGGCCTCCGCAATCACCAGTCCGAAGTTTTCGGAATGGGTTGGCAGCACAAAGATTGCCGACTCGTCATATAGCAAATCCTTGGCACTCCCGACGACTTCGCCGGTGAATATGCAATTGGTACACTCCAGCCGCGCCGCCATCTCTTTCAGAGAATCGGCATAAGCATGATTGTCCGGGCCGGCGATGAGCAGTTGCCACTGCGGAAATTCCCGGCACAGCCGACTCCAGCACCGCAGCAGAATATCAACCCCTTTCTTGGGGTGCAGCCGGGACAGGAACAGTAATTGATTTTTTCGAAGAAGATTCGTCTCGCGTTCACAGATATCGACGCCATTGGCAATCAGAGCCACCGGTTGACGGTATCCGAGTCTTCGAATATCCTCATATTCTTCACGGCTGGTGGCATGCCACATGGCGCATTCCTTCAACGCCCGATATTGTCCCAGGTAACCGGAAACCATCTTTTTCAGCCGGGAGTGGTTCCAACTCCATTCCGACATCATGCCTCGGGGAGAAATCACCAGCCGGGCTCCGGTTCGACGCGCTGCCACAGCAGCGTAGATGTTGGGCATCATCCATAATCCATGATCGTGAATGATGTCATTCCGGTCGGCCATGCCGGATAATCCGGCAAGCATCTCGGGGGAACGGCCCAATTTCCGGAGGGGAAACGAGCGGGCCGGATAAGTATAGGTACGGAACGTCCATTCACGGCGGAGGTTCACGGGCTCCAACACATGCAGAGACGCATTCAATCCATGCTCAGCCAGGGCTGAAACCAGACAAGGCACAGAATATGCCGGGCCGGCGGATTCAGATGCCATACCGGCGACGAGATGCAATATTTTCATCGGTTGATCTCCAATATCCATTCCCCGGGGAAGAGAACGCCCCCGCCCCCCGGAACATTACAGTGCAAAACCATTTTCTACAGCCGCCGGCCAGGCGGAAATGCGAGGCCGGGCGTTAAAAACTCCAAGGCGTATTGCAGCGAGAACTTGATCGGAAGCCCGGAGGCGTTATTGACATTCCCCGAAAATATGAGTTTTTTGCTCCTGCAAAACCTGTTCCGGCTGAAATCGATTCAAGAAATCATAGCCACGGTTCCGCATGGATTCCGCGCATTCCGGCTTCAGGGCCTGGCGGATCAACCGGGCCAGATCCGCCGGTTGCGCCGATGGGCACAAAAAGCTGCCGCCCGCCTCACTCAGTTCGCGCACCATATGGCAACAATCAGTGGTCACAACAGGCGTACGCAACGCCAAAGCTTCCAGCACTACATTCGGGAGCCCCTCATGTCGGGACTGCAACACCAGGACATCGGCGTGCCGGATATAGGGATACGGATTATCTTGGAATCCGGCTAAAACCACCGACTCGGAAACTCCGTGCCTACAAGCTGCCATCCGCAGGGATTCTGCCTGAGGGCCGCTGCCCACATATACCAAGCTGCCGCGCTCGGATTCCGGAAGCTGCATCCATGCGTCGAAAAGGAGATGCACCCGTTTCAAGGCCACCAGCCGCCCCACAAACAATACGATCGGACGTTTCAATCCCGCGTACTCGGAGGGGACCGGATAGGTTGCGGCCGCCAATTTTTCATAATCAATCGGATTGTTGATGCAACACATTTTTTCGGGACGAATCCGGTAAAAACGGCGCATCTGTGCCATTGCCGATTGCGAATTGAAAATGATTTTGTCAGCCGTACGGTACAGGAGCAGCGACAGCAGTTCAACTGTGAAATGCTTGATTCGCCAGAATTTCCACAGCGGCGCCTTCTGATGACACTCCTGCAGGATCAGGCGCGGCTTGGACTTGAGGCCGATGCAACTGATCGCGCAAACCAGGTTCATAAAGCTGGACCAGCCCATGATCACATCTACCGAAGATGCCTTGATCGCTCGACGGATCTCCCGGATGACATGCCCGTAATCTTTTTCTGATTTCCAATTCAGAAAGTGACATTCGACTCCATCTACGCAGTCGGCGGAGTTTCCGTAGAGCGCGTAGAGATGTATTTTAACTCCGGCATTCCGCAGATACTCCGTCAGATACCGCAGGCGTTTCTCGGCTCCGCCATTTTTCAGGACGCAAGTTAAAATCAGAATACTTTTCGGTGATGGTTCTTTCGTCATGATTATTTGCCGTTTTTCACCGAATGAAAGATATTACGATGCATTTCCACAATATGCTCCGATCCGGCAACCGCGACAGCCGTTTCGGCAGCGGCACGGGAAAGTTCTTCATAATGGTTGTCGATGCTGCGAATTCCAGTCAAAATACTCTCAACGTCATCTTCACAGATAACACCGTTTTGATGGTCCTTGATCAAATAATCAATATCCTTGGAACGAGTGACCACCGGAACCAGTCCGTAACTCATCGCCTCCAGCAAAACCAGATCGCTGACATTATGCGTTTGCGACAGGCCCAGAATGACATCATGCCGATGATATTGGTCGGACATATTATCGCACCACCCGGGTAATGTCAGAATGCTCTCCACATGACGGGACCGGGCTTCATGTTTCACCTCCGGCAGCAATAAGCCGTCTCCCACTGCGGAGATGACATATGGCCATCCCCCGGCCAGGATTGCTTCCGCCAGGTCCACCAGCAACATCGGACGTTTGATCGGATCGAATCGCCCGGCAAACAGCAGGCGGACCGGAGAGGACATCGAGTTCCTGTGCGGGACTTCCCGGGAAATCGGCACCGGTCCGATCAGGATGGAAATTCGGTTTTCCGGGTACCCCCACGCAATCAGTTTTTCCCGCGCCGAAGGTTTCTGCACGATAATATGGCGCGCCTCAAGCAATTCAGGAAACCAGGCGGGAGGTGTTGCGGCAGAGAAAGCGTCAAAAACAGTCCCGTGCAAAGTCAAAACGACAGGAAGATTGCATTTTTTCCCCAAACGCAATGCCTGCCTTCCGCCATGCTGATAGGTGTGTCCGTGAATAACATCGATTTTCCGGTCGCGGCAGAGAGCAGCACCCCGCCGGAGAATAGTCCAGTCAAACCATCTGTATTTCCACTGGCGTTTGATCTTGAAATTTTCCAGCGGATAACGCGGCAACCGCTCATGCAGAATCCCCGCACGGTTGGATTCGCCAATATCCTGCGCGAGAATGGTGACGGAACAGTTTCCGGCCTGCATCAGCCCTTGCGTCAAGCGATCGATATGTTTGGGCACCCCCGCCTGAAAACGGGGATAATAGCCACTGACAACCTCAAGAATATTCATTCACTCAATTCCATGTTCATAAAGCGCTTCGAGTGCTGCAATCTCTTTTTCGCCGCTCCAGTTCGACCTGGATTTTTCCGCCGAATTGCGTCCCCATTCCTTCAGGAGCGAACGATTGTCGGCGGCAATGCAAATTGCGTCGGCAAAGGCTTTGTCGTCTCCAATCGGCACAATGACGCCATTGACCCCGGAATCGATTACCGCAGAACTGCCCTTCGTCGCAGTGACTACACTGCCCAACCCCGTAGCCATCGCTTCAATCAGCGCGACCGGCATCCCCTCCCGATAGGAGGGAAGCAAGTACAAATCCGCTGCGCGATAAACACTTGTAACATCTTTCAAAACACCGAGGTATTTTACCCGCTCATACTGTTCGGCAAATGCCGCGACTTCCGCCGTCAAGGGGCCGCCTCCGGCGATAAGCACATAGACCTCCGGGTTTTCCATGACCCGGGCCACTGCCCGAAGCAGCATATCAATCCCTTTTTCGCCGGAAAGCCGCCCGACATATGCGGCAACAATCGAGTCTTCTGAAATATTCAATTCCTTGCGCCAGGCGGTGCGTTCCTGTTCGGTTGTTATTGAAAAGTGGGTCAAATTGATGCCGTTGTCAACCAGACTCAGATTCTTCCAGCCGGGGAAGGCGCGCCGGAATGTTTGGCAAACTTCTTCACTGACCGCAATCACCTTCAAATCATCTTTCAAGGCCAGCAGTCTGCGGTAGGTTTTGCCATCCTTCTGGGGAATCTGAGGGTGACTGTGCAAGGTCAGTATGGCGCATTTCTCACGTTTCACTGCCTTGCAAAGCAAAATCAGAGCAAGGCGGGAGAGATTGTGGCAGTGTACAACATGGTATTGCCGGAATCCGCCGAAAAGCAGAAAGCACAACATGCCGACCAGTTCGCTTAAGCCCTGCAATTTTCGGACCGGCAAGCTGAAAAAACGGATAACCTGAACATTATCCTGTTGTTCCCGCCGCGGAGCCGTGAATATTCTGCGGGGTGTCAGTATATCCACCGACCACCCCTTTTGTCCGAATTCAGAGGCAATGAATTCAATTTGCCTTTCCATGCCGCCGATCATGGGCAGATATTGACAGGCGAAAATCAGCAACCGTTTCATGGCGTGGGTTCCGTGAGCGTTCTATTGTTATTGGCCAGCACCGCCAGGGCGCCTCCGATCAGTGTCATTAGCAGCAATCCGTTTTTGCTGTTGATGAAAAAACCTCCATTGGCACAAAAAATCAGCGCGTATATGAATATGGCCGTCAAAAGTATGCCGTAGGCCTGGGCATAGCGGTCATTTCGATCACGGGCCCCTTCGCTGCGGAATCGTTTCGTGATTTGCCACAACGCCAGAAGAAAGATGATCATGAACAATAAACCCAAAATACCGGAGGATGCCAACACGTCGGTGAAGCCGTTATGTGCTTTGAACCGGCAGTTGCCCCCCATATCCTCCATGTATCCTTCATATCCCACTCCCCAGAGCAGGCTGCCTTCCTTCCACCAATAGTAAACCGGCTGTAAGGCCATTTCGGATCTGGAATACTGCCCTCCGGCGTTCACGCTCTGCTCTTCCATATATATTTCAATGCGTTGCCAGAAATAGTCCGGGATAATCATATTGACCGCAAACAAGATCAGGATGCCAATAGAAAACAGCTTCCCGAACTTACGGTAAATAACCAGGCTCACCAATACAGCCAATAGAAATCCGAATTGTGCCGTTTTGGTATAAGACAACAGAACGGGATAGGCGCAAAGAGGAATCAGGGCTCCAAAAAGCACCGGCCTGAACAACGCCAGGCAAGTACACATGCATAATGCGCTTCCGCACAAAAAACCGATGCCGGCAGCGCCGCGCCCCATTGAATTGCGGACTACACTGAATTCATCCGAACCGATATCCTGCGGAATAAAAATGCAAACCACACAGAAGAGAACGGACAGTAATATGATCGGAATCATATTTTTCAAGACATTCTTCGTTGCAGAATCTTCCGAACGGCTGCAGAAGAAAACAGCCGTTGCACTCACCACTATCTGGATGAATGACCGCCCGAACGCCGATAATTCGATAGGTAGGTTTCCGGGAACCGTCATGCCGACGGAGATGAGCTTCATGATGCAAAACAATCCGAAGGAAATGAACAACCACGGACACTGGGCGTAAATTTTCCGAAAAGACTTTTTGGCCTGGACGAAACATGGGCTCAGAATAAAAAGCAAACATGCCAGGTTGAGTATGTTGGCCCCGGGAAACAGGGTGGAACAAAAAGGCAATTCTGTTTTGCTGCGCAGCCCGTAAGCCCATAAAACAACCATCCACATGCCGGAGTCAAATTTCCGACCATTGATGATGATTGCAATCAGAGTCACCAATTGCAATGTTCCGGTCAATGCCGGAGACAAGGGTAACTGAGAAAGGATATCCGGCATCATGATCAAGAAGATGCAAAAACCTCTTCTGTCAAGAAGGCCGGATAATTTTATTTTGGGCGCTTTTGTTTTAGCGCAATCGGTATATGTATATTTGTTCAGAATTCTCTCGGACCACATTTCCCCACCGTCCCTGGACGCCTCCGGTTAAAATTACACACAAATCCGCGTTCTCTTTCAAATAATCAACCAGCGGGTAAGGTGCATGAATTTTATTCTCATACTCAAATTCCCGTAGTAATACATAGCTGCAATGATAACGGTTCAAGGCACGCTTCCAATCGTCAAGACTGGTGAATTCCATATCCCGGAATTCGGTGGCGCGACTGATTTTAAACTGCCGCCGCTTCAGATAAAACGCATTGCTGCATGTGAGCCCCACGACGGCATCTTCCGGCGTATTCCTGTTCAGCCAGGAATGCGCATCGTAATTGATGGTCTTGTGGGTCAGGAAGTTCTCTGCGGCCGCCGGCCCGCCGTAAACGGGCAGGAAGCAGATCAGCATCGCGCCGAGATAAGCCAGGGTAATTCCTGCCATCGCCAGCAACGACAATCCGAAAAAAAACCGGAAAGCCTTCCCGTTCCGCATCAGCTCCGCCGCCGCCACTCCGGCTGGAATCGCCATGATGCCGTTAACGGGGGCGTAGTATCGTCCGCTGGCGGCACCGACGATGTAAGTCAGCGCATAAAACGCCAGAACCGTCAGAAATGCCGGGGCAAGCTGTTTGAACAGATTGCGGAATGCCAGGCATCCGGCGACAATGGCCGAAAGCGGCAGGAAAGACATCATGGGAAAGACGAAAGCCTGCTTCAGTGACGGAACAATCCGATATGGTGCGACAGACAGATTCCACCAGAGCAACAACCCGTTGAAGAGAGATTTGTTGCTCACTTCCGGCATCACGGAATATTGCGGCGCGGATGGGAAAAACGGCTTCAGAATTTTAGGCAGCGCCGGATAAAAGGGATTTCCCGTCCACCACCAGGTCCGGAAATACATCGGCCCCGCAATCGCCAATACTCCGAGCCCTCCCAGCAGGCAGGCAAGCAACAATTTGTGCCAGGCAGTTCGTCGGCAATGGAAGAAAAACAGCGAAGCCGCCCAGACCGGGCAGAAAATCAGAGCATTGGTTTTGGTACAGCAGGCAAAACCGAGAAAAATCCCCCCCGCCAATGCGGAAAATATAAGTTGCTCCTGCTTTTCTTCGGCAAGAGGATAAATGCAGAGGAACGATGCCAGAACATAGGTCATCGTCGGAATATCCACGAACGGAGATACCGAAAGCTGTACCGTCTGGGGGGTTGCGGCGAAAATGAACAACGCATAGACTGCCGCCCTGCGGGAAAAATGACACCGCACAAACTCATAGATCAGCAAGCCTGCGCTGAATGTGAAGAATAAATGAAACAGAGCCGGAGCGGAAATCGCCCCCAGGCTCAATGCAATCAAGTTCCACGAATACATCAGTGCGGGGATTCCCCCAAAACGATGATCTGCGACAAAGTAGATATTCCCTTCCTGCAACCAACGCTGGGGGATGTCCAGATGGCATGAGAGCACGTCTCCAGCAGAAGGCGGCAACAACGCCAACAGCATCATCAACAGGCAAAATCCCCCGAACACCATGAGTTCAGGAGGAATGACCGCCAGATTCCGCAGCCGGATTTTCCTGATATGACGGAATAGCCAGATGGCGGTCAGGCCGGCGAAAACCGCCAAAATTGCAATGATGGCCGGACGCGATATTTTCACCATGAATGTGAAGGCGATAACCAGGCCCAACAGCCCGCTTCCCAGAAGCCAGGTAAGAAAATGTTGCGACAGACGGCTGAAGCCGTTAAGGCGCAACCATCCGGCGACAGAAAGCCCCACGCCATAGGCGGCCAATATCATTACGCTCCCGACAAAGAAATTCCAAACGAAAAAGCTGAATGATCCAATAGGCATATCGTTACAATCCAAGCACTTTTACCACAATACGATTCAGAAAGAGCCAGCCCCAGGCAGCGCCGACGACAACGATCCAGAGCAGGGCCAGAAATGTGAAAAAACCATTGCGGGAAACGGGTTCGGTTTCAAAAGGCAAGGCGTTGTCCTTGCCGGACTGCCCGAGACGAATGGTTTCAAGCATCCTGTCGAACGTGTTTTGGGTGACGATTGATTTCACCTTGTCCAAAGCATTGTTCTGCATGCGAAGTCGTTCCTTGTCCGGCAGCATGACTGCCCGCTCCAGGGCGTCCTTCAACGCCGCGGCATCTCCGGCCGGACATAGAAAACCGTCGGTCCCCTCTTCTATGACGTCTGTAATTCCACGGATGCAGCTGCCTACGGGAAGGCAACCGGCCGCCATCCCTTCGATAATCACATTCGGCGTCCCTTCCGAAAAACTGGGAAGCACGATGATTCCGGCCTGATCATATTTATCGAAAAGAGCAGGACCATATTCCAACAGACCACAGAGTGTCGTCGCTTCCGACAATTGCTTTTTCTGCAAAATAGAACGGACCGCATCCAGTTGCCCGGACCCGCCGACCAGATCCAGGTGCAAGTCCCAATCCGGATGGCTTTTGCGCAACAGTTCAAATGCATCAAGCAGAACAAAAACCCCCTTGGCTTTTTCGAGCCTGCCAACAAAAAGGATACGGTACCGGCTGCGCCGTTCGTTCCCAATGAAGTCCGGATAGGACTGAATGCTGCCGATCAATGGCGATACATCGATATTTCGCTTGCGGAAATCGGACACCCGTTCGGCGCCGCGCATGAAAGTGGAATAATGACGATATCCGAACTCTGCGGCGCACCATTCCCACCAGGTGGCCCATAGAAATACCGGCCAATGCCGCCAACGTATCGCCCTGGCACTGCCCATGGTTTGAGCAATGCTGCCGCGATCGGCGATAACCAGAGGTTTTCGATACAGACGGCAGACCAAGATCCCGATGGCCCCCATCCCCGTCAGACTGGGCACATAACAAAAGCACTTTTCCGCATTCTTCAACAACAGCAGCAACGCGATCAGATAATAAACAGCATACGCCGGATACAGTATGATGTGAGGAGCGGCTTTCAGACCGATCACTCGGATTCGCCGGTCATCCAGACGCTTTCCCCCGGTCAGGGACCGTTGACGGCAGGGGCAGATCACGGTTACGCCGCCAAGTCGATCGGCAACGATATTGAGTTCAGATACGAAGCCCCCTTCAGCCCAATAACCATTATCGAAATGAAACAGATTTTTACCGGTGATGAAAGTATAAGGAGCCTGCGCGGACGTAACATTCATACCGCATCGCCTTTCTTGAAGGCAACGCGAAGTTTCTGCAATTCTTCGCAAAGAGCTCTGATTTTGTAATTGCCTCCGAGGAGAGATAGCATGCCCAAAGCACCGCAGCAGATAAAATAAACCAAAAATTGGAACAGGGAGGCGGCAATGATATCGGAATCCGCAAAGTGATATGACTGAAGCAGCAGGATCATCGTCGCTTCACGGGTTCCCATGCCGGCAATGGAAATCGGCAGCAACAAGACCAGACCGACGGCGCTGAACAGGAAACAGGTGCCCGGGAAATCGAGTTTTACTCCGCAAGCATGCAGGATCAAATAATTGGAGTAGAAGTACAGCAAATATCCCACCACACTCAGCCCCCATGCCGGCAGTCCTTTCTTCCGAATCAAAGGCGTGATGCCAACCCCGATGATGATCAGAAGCTTTCCGATCACGCGCCATTTTTTGAGGATCGGAGTCAGCCGGGACAGCAGAAATACCGCAACCGCCACACTCAGCAGTCCAATCAGCAAAACACCGGTCAGAATCCACCATATGCTCGACGGACTCGACCATACCAGCCAGTGCAGCAATCCGACGCCCCCCAGCCAGACCAGAATGAAAAGGTCGAAGAAACGATCACTCAACACCGATACAAAAGAGTGCTGCAACGAGACTTTTTTCAGATGGTACAGCTGATAGGTTTTGAAAAACTCACCCAGCCGTCCGGGCGTAACAACCCCCAGGGCAAAGGAATCCAGATAATAACGAAATGCCTCTCCCTGTCCCAGGGTACAGGCACCTCCGATCAGCCATCTCCAACGCGCCGATTTGACCAGCAACACCGACAACGCAAGCACCATGACAACCGGAAATACCCAATAGGGGACTCCGGTCAAAACGCCCCAGACCGTTTTCAAATTAATATTGGCCTTGATGAGCAATAACGTCAACAGCCCGGTTGAAATCAGGACTTTCAAAACAAGCGGGAGCGCTTTTTTCATAATTGATCCCGCTTGATGTCATGGGTCATTTTTTTCCACTGGGTGCGGGCCTTCTCAAACATGTTGCCGATAAATTGAGGCGGCAACATCTCCACCGTCTTGCGCGCCAGTCCGGTTCCCATCATCAGGAACATCAATGAGACCACCACTTCCATGCAATATCGGGACAACGAAATGGATGGATATGGCTCCCCCCAGTCTGGCACCGGACGCCCGAGCCAGCGACGAAATTTCATGCGGATAAAGGAACCGCGTTTTTTCAAATCGTAACCATGAGAATGCATTTGCACGCTTTCCTCTGCTGAAATCGGCAGCAATTCCAGCAACCCGCGAGCCTGCATCTCCTGCAGGATGCGCACTCCTTCGGAAGAACGCCCGATCACCATCGAAAATCCCTTGCCCCGCTCCTCATAGACAGGCGCCCAGGCATCGCCTCCGCTGATGTCGGTGAATTCGTTGGCCAAATCAATGCAATACAGAGAATTGCGCATGATGTGGAACGGGATCAGATAGTTGGCATGAAATTTCTTCATCTCAATCACTCTCCGATCTCCCAGCTCAATGCGCATTTTTCCGGGCCACTCTCCATAACGGAAATAGAGCCGGGTAATGGCATGATAATCCTTTTCTCCATAAGTCTTCAGGAAGCTTTTGATGGAGGAGAAATGCAGAGAGTTGCCGTAATATGGGCCAAAAATATACTTGATGTTACGGACAACAGGGTCCTGGTGCCGCTGGAGCAGCCGGATGCCTTGTACATGGGGAGGCAGCCCGACAAAAGCAAGCTTTCCGGGAAAGGAGTCGATCTGGGGTAAAATTTCATTCACCGAAGCAATGGTGTACTTGCTTTGGGCTCCGGCCATGATTTCATCCCGGGTGGTTGCGATATAGGCCTGTGATAACCACGGGGTTTTGTCTGACATGCCCAAGACGACCGCCCCATCAATCTGGCCGGTTTCGAGCAAATGGATCAAAACCGCGGAAATAATCCCGCCACTGGCTCCGCGGGTCCTGACTTCGGCCTCTGTCGCATTCCCGATGAAAATATCCTGATAAGGACCGATATAACGATTGTATCTGGATTTTTCGCTTTGGAAGAAAAAGTCCCGGTTTTCAGGGAAATTAAATCCGGGACCAGGACAATTGGCTAGAATTCGCTCTGTTTCAGCTTCGGTCAGGGCAGTGACAATTTGAGGTCTGTAAGCGCCCTCTTTGTCGACGAAGACGATTTTCCCCCCGCTCAGGCCGACACAATTACCACAGCGGGAACACAAATGTCCCCGCATGATTTTCTTCAGTTGATCAAGCTTTTCTGCAGACATAAAATTGCCGTATCCCCAGTTCGGACAAGAATTTAAAATGCCGGATCGCCCACTCCCCGAAAGTCTTCAGAAAATGCGGCCCTACCGGTATCAACAATGATCCCTCATGGTGCAGCAGCTGCCAACCCGATTCCCGGAACATCTGCTTGACTTCACGAGACGGCAGGAACCGATGCGGTCCCTCGCCATGACCGCCGAAAACAGCCGTGTAAAATCGGTAGGCCGGTTCGCAGGTTAACGGCGGACAGCTCAGCACCATGATCGTATTCGGCTTCGCCACCCGCCACAACTCCTTGAGAAACACCACCGGCTCTGCAACATGTTCCAACGTTTCCAGCGATGCGACACGATCGAAACTCTCGTCTTCAAACGGCAATACGGAATACGAGGACAATTTGAGCTGCTTTACCTCCGGGCGAATTTCGGCGGCGACCCGCATCAGCTGGGCTGAAATCTCCGCATTCAACACTTCCAGCCGGGGATTGATGCGCGAGATGTAATCGTTGAGCTCGCAATCCCGGCTGGTTATGTTCAAAATCCGGCCGGATTCAGGGAGGTCCAGAAACGAAACCGATTTCGCAAAGCGTTGGTTATGGGTATCTTCCACGCTGTTGTTGCTGTCCACATATTGATCCGCAACAGCGTCCCAATGAGCCTCGACATCCTGGTCGGTCCATTTGTTCTGATAGATTAATTTCACCAAAATTCAACTCCTTTCGTGAAGTTCCCGCCGCATGGCGGAAACCTGGTCACAAACGAGTCCGAAAAGAAAAATCAGAATGGCCGTGATGGAAAGAATCAAAGAAGCCATGCTCAATTTCAATTTTTCATAGTAATAGATGTCTTTGGCAAAGCTCAGACAGGCCAGAAAAGCAAACCAGAGCGAAACATGAGTGAACACTTTCAGCGGATCGTACAGCATCGTAAGGCGCAACATCAGCATCAGCGTATCGGTGCCATGGCGTAATTGCCGAACCGTGCTCTTGCCTATTCTCTGCTGTACAACGATTGGAACATAACGAATGCGCTGCCCCGTCTTCAACATGGCAAAACTGCTGGTCGTCGAGAAGGAAAACTTATCAGACGCCAGATGCATATAACGCAAAATCACTTTCCGCCGGAAGATCCGCAATCCGGAGTTGAAATCAGGCAGCTTGGTTCCGGCCAGCCAGTCGGCGAAGTGGCGCAGGATGAATTTTCCGGGGCGGCGGGATATCGGCGCATGGCTGCTGTTGCTGCGAATGCCGACGACCATATCGTACCCTTCTGCCGCGTTGAGAACAGAACGGACATCTTCGATGCGATGCTGGCCATCTGCATCGCACATCAAAACATATTCCGTTTGCGCACGGTTGATTCCGGTCTTTAACGCGGCGCCATACCCGCGGTTCTGTTGATGATGAATTGCAATGATCCCCGGCAGTCCGTCAATGATTTCTCCCGTATTGTCGCTGGACCCGTCATCGATAATGATGATAGGGCAGTGGGGAAAATTTTCTGCCAATAATTTGGCGACCTGCTCGATAGCTCCCGCTTCATTATAAGCCGGAACAATAATACTGACCTCGGATTCATTAATCATTGTATTGTTCACTTCAATTTAAAGATAATGAAAATGCGAATTCTCTAATGCCATAATTTTTTCAGTTCGCGCAGTTCCGCTGCGGACGCGCTTCAAGACTGTGCGGAAATCAATCGGAGGGTCCGTCTGAGCCGGTGACGGGAGAAAAGCAATATACTCAAGCCGAAGATTCCGGTAACCACAAAAGGAATGAGCAGGATCTGCAAATACATGGAATGAGGCCACCAGGGCATCAACAACCAGCAACCGCCGCAGGCCGCCCCGATGGATAACAGCGGCACGAAGAACAGACGCAACACACTCATTATGCGGATCCGCAATACATGAGCAACAAACGCGATATTCATGATCGAATTAATCAACTGCGCAACACTGGTTGCGATAATCAACGCCATGAATCCGAAAGGGATGCTGACGACAATCGCGACAACGAGGATGATACGCTGGAAAATCGTCAGCTTCAATAGCGCGTCGACGTGCCCCAGTCCGTTCAGCAGGGCATTTCCGATGGCTTGAATCGGCATGACCCACCCCAATACACACAGAACCTGAAGGATGGGAATACAGCGCGACCATTTTTCGGTCAGCAACAGAAGAATCAGCGGCTTCCCCAGTAGAAACAAACCGCCCATGCACAAAATGAGCAACGAACAGGACAGCCAGAGAAAGGCAAAATAGTAATTCGTCACAACCTTCAGATCATGCTGGTTTTTAGAGAAAAACGGAAAGCTGAACTTGACAAAAGTGCCTTGAAGCAAATTCCGCGGCACGCATGTAATGGATTGCGCACGCGTGAAAATACCCACATCGGAAATGCTGAAATAACGCCCGATCAAAATCGGATTCAAATTGTTGAACACGTTTTCAATGAAACTCATTGATATGATTCGGCTGGCGTAGCGCCATAACCTTCTGAAGCTTTCCCAGCAAAAACTGAAATTCGGCCGCCAGCTGCTGCACACCCACAATCCGCATACCACAAGTCCGGTACGGGAGAGCCTGCAAACAATGATGCTCCAGGCGCCGGCGCCGTAATATGCCGCCCAGATACCCAGAATGCTGCTGATGATGATTCCGACGAAATTGATGATCGCCAGCTGTTGCATTTTCAGTTCTTTGACCAGGATGCTCCGCTGAACCAACCCACCCGCATTGATGACAATGAGCAACGCGAGCACCTGCAACATCGGAGAAAGAACCTGATGCCGGTAAAACCGGGCAACCAAATCGGAACAGCAGAAGAGAAGCAGGTAAAAGCCGATGCTGATGACCATGTTGAACCAGAAAATCGTATTGCGGTCATCTTTTTCCGTATGCTGCTGGCGGCTCTGGATCAGGGCGCTGCCGAATCCGCCATCGATGATGCCCTGACTGATTGTAATAAAAACCATCAGCACACCGCATAATCCGTACTCCTCTGCACCCAGCAGGCGAGCAAGGACGATGCCGACGATGAATACGACAATTTCCCCGGAGAGGGTTTCGAAAAAACTCCAGCCCATCAGGGCGGATAATCTGCTGCTCATAAATTAATCAAGGGATTGTTGAACATACTCGCGAACAGTTCTGGCGATTCCCTGGTCAAGCGTAATTTGAGGCCGCCAGCCGAGAATGTTGGCTTTGCTGGAGTCCATCAGCTTGCGGTACATGCCGTCCGGTTTGGTGGCGTCCCATTGGATTTCGCCCTGGAATCCGGCGATTTTCGCAATTCTCTCCGCCAGTTCCCTGATCGTTACGTCGCTGCCGTAGCCGATGTTGATCACTTCCGGTTCGTTGTGGTTCTGCATGAAGAAATAAACCGCGTTCGCCACGTCGTCCACATGCAGGAATTCGCGCAGCGGCTTGCCGGTCCCCCAGACCACTTCTTCTTTTCTGTTTTCCCGTGCGGCCGTCACGAAACGCCGAACGAACGCCGGGAACACATGGCTGTGTTCCGGATGGTAATTGTCATTGGTTCCATAGAGGTTGCATGGCATCAGACTCACCGTGTTCCAGCCGTATTGCTTCGAGAGGTACAGACAGAGCTTGTATCCGGCGATCTTGGCCAGGGCGTAACCCTCGTTGGTCGGTTCCAGCGGCCCGGTCAGCAGGTATTCCTCTTTGATCGGCTGCGGAGCCTGGCACGGATAGATGCAGCTCGACCCCAGGAAGCAGAGCTTCTTGACGCCGTTGTAATAGCTCTGCATGATGACGTTGTTCTGGATTTCGAGGTTTTCGACCAGGAATTCCGCACAATGCAGTTTATTTGCCATGATTCCGCCGACCTTCGCCCCGGCCAGAACCACGTATTCCGGCTTCTCCGCCTCAAAAAACGCCTTCACCGCCTGCTGGTCGCGCAAGTCGAGTTCAGCATGAGTCCGTTTCAAAAGATGGGTGTATCCTTCTTTTTCGAACTTCCGCACACAGGCGCTGCCGACCATGCCGCGATGGCCGCAGATGAAAATCTTCGCATCCTTCGGAATCATCTTCAGAATCCCATCTCATAGTTCGGATTGTCCAGCAGCCGAAGGTCGCCTTCGATCATGATCCTGACCAACTCTTCGAACTTCACTTCCGGCTCCCAGCCGAGTTTCTCCTTCGCCTTGGTCGGATCGCCGAGCAGCTGCTCGACCTCCGCCGGGCGGAAGTAGCGCGGATCGACCCGCATTACCGTTTTCCCGGTGGTGGTGTCGATGCCGACCTCGTCCACCCCCGTGCCCCGCCATTCGATCGGACGGCCGAGATGGGCGAAGGTCTTTTCGATGAATTCGCGGACGGTGTGCATCTCGCCGGTCGCCACGACATAGTCGTCGGCCTCTTCCTGCTGAAGCATCATCCACATCATCAGCACATAATCTTTGGCGTAGCCCCAGTCGCGACGGGCGTCGATGTTGCCCATGTAGAAGCAATCCTGCAATCCGCGATGGATTCGCGCCGCCGCCATGGTGATCTTGCGCGTCACGAAAGTTTCGCCGCGCCGCGGGGATTCATGGTTGAAGAGAATGCCGTTGGAAGCGTGCAGATCGTAGGCCTCCCGGTAATTCTTGGTGATCCAGAAGCCGTACAATTTGGCCACGGCGTAGGGGCTGCGCGGATAGAACGGAGTAGTCTCCTTCTGCGGAACCTCCATCACCTTGCCGTAAAGTTCCGAGGTTGAGGCCTGGTAAAAGCGCGTCGGTATCCCGGTTTCTTTGATTGCGTCAAGCAGGCGAAGCGTCCCCAGCGCATCAGTTTCGGCAGTGTATTCCGGAACCTCGAAACTGACCTGGACGTGACTTTGGGCTCCGAGATTGTAGATTTCGTCGGGTCTGACCTTTTCCAGCATTCGGCTCAAATTCGACGAATCCGTCAGGTCGCCGTAGTGGAGAAACAGCTTCACCCCATCCAGATGGGGGTCCTTGTACAGATGGTCGATCCGCCCGGTGTTGAAGCTGCTGGCCCGGCGAATGATGCCGTGTACCTCATACCCCTTTTCCAGCAGGAGCTCGGTCAGGTACGATCCGTCCTGGCCGGTGATTCCGGTAATTAAGGCCTTTGGGCTCATAATATCCTCATTTGATGAATGATGATTGATCGGCGAGACTGTTTTTGAATCATCTCCCTGCGTTGCCGCCTTTCGGGAAACGGACAGGACAGGGAACTTGAGCAATCGCCGGATGGGTATGCAGCGGTCATTGGGGCGACCGTTGTCACGCGCAAACGTCCCGGTCTGGCTTCTCTCCGAATTGCTCAGCAGTTTTCAAAATACCATCTCACGGCTTCCCGGAGGCCGTCTTTTACACTGTAACGCGGCGAATATCCCAACAGTCTGCGTCCCTTCTCAATGGATGCCAGACTGTGGGGAATGTCCCCGATGCGGGGCGGTCCGTATTGCGGCTCGACCTTCGCGATTTCCGGATCGAACATGGCGAGCTCTTCGCGCAGATACCCGAAGAGTTCATTCAATGTCGTCCTCTGACCGAAAGCAACATTGTAAACCGTATTCAGCGCCTCCGGCCGTTTCGTGCCGAGCGCCAGCAGGTTGGCCTGTACGACATTGTCCACATAGGTGAAGTCGCGCGAATAATTTCCGTCTCCGTTGATGAGGGGGGATTCGTGCTTTAACAGGCTGATGACGAACTTCGGAATTACCGCGGCATATGCGCCGTTCGGGTCCTGCCGTCGGCCGAATACGTTGAAGTAGCGCAGCCCGACAGTGTCGATTCCATACAACTTATGGAAGTTCTCGGCATACAGTTCATTTACATATTTTGTGATGGCATAGGGGCTGAGGGGTTTGCCAATTTTGTCCTCTTCCTTGGGCAACGATTCACTGTCGCCGTAAGTCGAGGAGCTCGCCGCGTATGCAAACCGCTTCACTTTGGCTTCCTGCGCCGCATAAAGCACGTTGACGAAACCGGAGATATTGACTTCTGTCGATGTCATGGGGTCTTTGACGGAACGCGGCACAGACCCCAGCGCGGCCTCGTGCAGCACGTAATCCGCCCCGGCGACCGCCTTGCGGCACATCGCAATATCGCGGATATCCCCTTCGATCAGAGTGAACGCGCGGTTGCCGGCAAACGGCGTCAGGTTTTCGCGTTTACCGGTCATGAAATTGTCAAGCACAACAACTTCATTGTCCAGTTTCAGCAGGGCTTCGACCAGATTGGAACCGATGAACCCGGCACCGCCGGTTACGAGAATGCGCGAATTGCGAATCTGGTGTTCCATGCGTCAGAGTCTCCCGTCAACAATTTGGCGGGGCAGGATGTCCTTGATATCAAAGACGACCGCCGCAGACTTCTTGAATTTTTGAATATCGAGCGTGGCGAATTCACGATGGGCTACGGCGAGCACGATAGCGTCATAGCTGTCAGGGTTCAGCATATCAAGCTTCTCAATCGAGTTCATTCCGTACTCATGCCTGATTTCGGCAGGATCTGCCCACGGATCATAAATATCCACTTTGCACCCGAATTCCTCCAGGCCGCGCACAACGTCCACGGCGTGGGAATTGCGGATATCCGGACAGTTCTCCTTGAACGTGATTCCCAGTATCAGGACATTTGCATTGGCGACTTTCTGCTCTTTCTTGATCATCAGTTTGACCACTTCGGTCGCCACGTATTTGCCCATCCCGTCATTGATGCGGCGTCCGGCAAGAATCACCTCAGGAAGATATCCCAGGCTTTGCGCTTTGTGCGTCAAGTAATACGGGTCCACACCGATGCAGTGACCGCCGACCAAACCGGGCTTGAATTTGAGGAAGTTCCACTTCGTTCCGGCGGCTTCCAGCACTTCGCCGGTGTCGATGCCGATCAGGTGGAAAATCTTCGCCAGCTCGTTGACGAAAGCGATGTTGAGGTCGCGCTGGGAATTCTCAATCACCTTGGCAGCCTCGGCCACCTTCATGCAACTCGCCTTGTGAGTCCCGTTCAGGAGAATGCTGTTATACAGTGCATCGACGATTTCAGCAGCTTCCGGAGTGGAACCCGAGGTGATTTTGAGAATCTTCGTCAGCGTATGTTCCTTGTCGCCGGGATTGATCCGCTCCGGCGAATAACCGCAGAAGAAATCCCGGTTGAACTTCAGGCCGGAATGCTTTTCCAGTACCGGAACGCACTCTTCTTCGGTGCAGCCGGGATAGACGGTACTTTCGAAGATGACAATCGCGCCTTTTTTCATCACTTTCCCGATGGTTTCGCTGGCGCGATAGAGCGGAGTCAGGTCCGGGCGGTTGTATTTGTCAACCGGCGTCGGAACGGTGACGATGAAAATGTCGCGATCCCGCAGATCATCCGGGTTGCTGGTGTATTTCAGGAATTTTGCCGCCTTCAGCTCCTCCGGCGAGGTTTCCAGTGTGGCATCCTCCCCATTGGTGAGCGACTCCAAACGCGCCTTTTTGACATCGAAGCCGATGGTATCGAATTTCTTTCCGAATTCGACCGCAAGAGGCAACCCGACATAACCCAGTCCGATCAGACAGATTTTGACATTGCCGCTCGCAATCATGTTCAACATTTGTTTTTCCTGTTCCATAATCAATGCAATTCCATTTGATGATTTTGACAACGGGTTATCATTTCAATAGCTTTTTTATCCGACAATCCCGAACCGATCGATAATGACAGCACTTTGCGACGAATCGGTTCGGAGATCCACCAATGCAGTGCATTAGTAAATCAAATCATCGGCGTTACAATTTATTACAATATTTCTGCAAAAAAAGTTCAAATTAACAACAACTTTTGATTCATTTTCTCTTTGAACTACTATGACCTCATGGTCTTTAAAGGGACCGTTTTTCAGGCGAACGGTATCCCCTTTGCGCAGTCTTGGATTAACCACAAGTTTATGATTTCGGGAAAGTATCTCGCTTTCACGAACAATCTTCAAATCGTAAATCAGGCAATCTTCCTCGGCGTCAGAAAGAACTTTCAGATTCCAAACGCACTTATCACGGCGAATCAGTGTTTCCTCTTCATAGTCGGGACATGCAAAAAGATAACCGGGAAACATGGGCAGCAATATTTCCCGCTTGCTTCGATTGTGAATTTCAACCTTCGTGATTAGCGGAAGATAGACAATGATACCTTGCCTGGAACAGTTTTGTGCGGCGCATTTCTCGTTTCTCGGTCTCGTCTGAACCAAGCTCCAGTGCTTACCTGGCATTCTGACAAATCGATCAGAAATATCGTCTCGTTCGTTAACCATATTCTACAACCCAGATCCTATTCGGGGTATTATTTCAAGGCACGCGATGCCCACATATGGGGCATCCATACTTTGGATCTATTTTTACCGATTAGATCAAGTTATATCATTACGGGTCGTGTAATGATATCCCCATTCACCAACATTTCTCCGTTGGTTACTTACTCGTTTTTTCATCTTAGTACACAAAAAACCGCAACCCTCAGCAGTTATGCTGAGATTCGCGGCTGTTGAAATTTGTAAAAAAATCGCCGGCGAGGGTACAAAAAATACCCTTGCCGGCAAAAATTCCGGAACTCGTATTGTCGGTCCGAAAATCACGGCACGGCGAAGCCGTTGCGGAATTCACCGGAGAAAAAAACAAAAAATCAGGAAGGAATCTTAAAAAATGGAGAAAAATCGACTTCCCGATTCGGTTTAAGGGCAAGACTGGCGTTGGCATCATTATTTCTGCGGAAATATCGATCACCATAAACTCCCTGTTTCCCTATTATTTCCTTGGAACTAGCACGATAATAAATATAACGGATGAACTTCAAAAGTCAATCTGTGTATTGTAATAAATATATAAATACTTAATTGTGATTTTGATGGGATGTGCTTAACACAGAGAAGAGATGCAAGAGTCGATATTTTAAAAAAAGCGTGCAGCATTCCGCCAATTTCGTGCAGCCCACATTTCAAATAATTGAAGGACTCAGGCGGTTGGCAGAAGAGCGGAAAAACCATGCACATGAAAGTGCCGCAGTCACAGGACACGGGCCGGCAGCATCGGGCGCGGGACATGCCAGCCGTTCGACACGAGGATCAGGATCACCGGCAGATTGTATTATCGAGCGTCTCCACCTCGTTTTCGGAATCCGATGCGGCATCGACGATAAGGAATCGCGTCGAGGCATTGTTCCAATGTTATCTGAAAAATTTCAAAACACGGAACCTTGACCGGGGAACACGCATGAAACAGATCATGCCCCACGAACTGACCGGGAAATCACGGGGGCGGTAATTCTCCTTAAAGGTTGACATTTCATTGCCGTGTTGTCGGCTGTATCACGTTTGCCGGCAATCAAAAACAGGAGGATTTCTCATGGCTGAAGACCCCGTCGTTCGTTTGCATCTGCCAGTGGATGCTTCTACAGGAAAATTGCTTTATGAGCATGGTGACGAAGTCCGCAATCCACGCGGCTTCCCTGGAATTGACTACAAGACAACGGTCGTATTCGCCTTCGAATTCCTGAATCGGGAGCTGTCTGCCAGTCTCCTCTGGAATCTGACGGCCCACCCACTCGATGCGGGAAAGACCTACGTTCTTTCCGGCGGCTGCGATCAGAGCGCGGATGCTTCGCCGATGTTTCTCAGCAAAACGGAAGGATTCAACCTGCCCGGAGATTGGCCGGACGGCTCCGATCCCGATCCCGCCCTAGGAAGGCTGACGTTCCGCGTCATAATCGGCGATGAATATTTTGCCGCGATTGCCGGAAATAATACGTTACGTGAATTCTGCTCAATGACCGTGACAATCGGTTCCGGTTCCAGTTCCGCCGTAACTGCCCGGATTCCGTTCTATCCTCGCAAGCGTGCTGACGAATCGGCTGGCGGGAGCGGCAGCGGGAACGGCATGACGACAACCGTAAATGGTCTCTACGGTTCTGTCATATTGACGGACACGAACGGCAATCCGCTTCCGGTTTCGGGTCAGACAATTACCTTCGAGGCAAACGGAAATGGATTACAGGCAGACAACGATCCTCTCGACGCCTACCAGGCGTACAGCGATATGCTCGGCCCCTACACCTGGCTGGACAACACCGATTCCTCGCCGACGCTGATTTTTTTCAAATACCAGCACTATCTGAAAAAGGTAACGTTCCTGGCGCTGGCGGACAACGAGGCATCACTCGGCGACGTGCGGCTGATCGCCGCGGTTGACGGCGTCGATGTCGCAACGTTCACGGTGGCGATCACCGCGGAAGCTGAGTTGATCACGCTTCCCCTTGAGGTGACCGCGGGGATGTTGACGATCCGCCGCGACGCGGACGACGAGCTGGATACGCTCGATTGCGCCGTCCGTATTTTCGCGGTTTCCACCTGGAGGGCTGCATGAGTACGTTACTGAAAGCACGCCACGACCCCCGGCTCCTCTCGCTGATCACCCCCCGCCGGGGGGGAACCGAGCACGGCTGTTTCCGCAAAGGCAAGCTGTGGCCGCTCTCGCCGCGAAACTTCGCAGCAGCACCGGTGACGTGGTACAATCTCGGAGTACAGCAGCAGGCGATCGGCGCTGATGATGACGCATCTTTTCTGCTCGATTTTTACTGGACATCAAATGTACTTTCCGACAAACGCGTCCTGTATAACGCCCCTTTGTCAAGCCGGTTCAGCGTTTTTTCATACAGCAATGGAATGGTTAATGTCTTTACGAATCTCATCAGGAACCAGTTTATTGCATACGTCAGTTTAACTGTCGTCGGCACCGGCTCCGGGCTGTCAGTGGGGAGGCATCGCATTTCCGCCAGAGTGGAAGGAACCACGTTCTATGCCAAACTCGATGATAATGAAGAATTGTTTATTTCTGGAACAAGATCATACGTAACCTCTTTTACGGCTCCAATCAGCGAGGCCCCCATGACCATATGCGAGGCATGGGTGAGAAATGACTCCGCGAATAAAAAAGTGTGGTCCTACCCCTCGGAATCGGAAAAAATCGGTCTCCTTTCTCAAGTGAATACGCTTGCCGGAGATCAATGTTTTGAGGCGGCAAATCCGGCCGTCGCGGCGCGAATTGATTCGCAGATAGATTTGCGTGGCGTGGTGTCTGACTACACTGTGGCGGTTGATTTCGAGGCGGTTGAATTCACGGCCACAAAACAAGCTCAAAATTTAGCGGGTCAGGGCGCCTGCGTCGCAGGCCAGTTGGCGATCTGCTCGCTGGGGTATTACCGTCTGGAGGACTCCTTTTTGATGCAGTTGTCTCATGAAATATCGGGGACCAGAACACTATATGCACCGTATATAGCACAATTGTCCGGACGAAATATCGCTGTCGGCAGGATAAGGATAGGATCATCTGCGACAGAATTATCGTTATATCTTAATGGTGAATTGCTGGGCAGCAAAACGGTTACCGGGACGCCAACCGGTGCGGCATACCCAACCTACACCTCCTATGCGATAAATGACAACAGAAACGGTTTATACACCAACTTTTCGGGAAAAATATACGCAGCCGCTCTTTTCAATCAAGCACTTTCCGCCGAACAGATCGCATCCCTGAGCAAACAGGAAAATTAAAAAGTATATTGTAAACGAAAGCAGTTCAAAGAGCACGACAGGAGGAAACAGTCGTGCTATTTTTGTGCGCCAGGTACGCGCGAAAACTTGCGGATGAAAGTCCGCGACTGACTTGACGGCAGGAACTGTCAGCTCAAGACTGACGATGAATCCAGAGAAGGGGGTTGAAAATCCTGATGGGACCTCCGAGGGCGTTCGGGAGCGTAAAAATGGTACCCGGGAGAGGAATCGAACCTCCGACCAAAAGTTTAGGAAACTTCTGCTCTATCCACTGAGCTACCCAGGCAAATGGCCGGTTCAGCCGGAAGTTGCGCATGGAACTGCTCGGCCAGCCTCCGGCAAATCCGGGGGTGGGGTTTCTCCTCATCCGCAATCTTCTAGGTTACTATAACATAATCTGCCAATCCCGCTTTTTCAAGCCGCAGCGGGTTTTCTTTCGGTTTCCGCAGGCAACGCGAACCCTTCCTGAACGGCAACTGCAAAACTTTGCGAAAGTTTTTCATCGGGAAAAACCCATTCCCCTATTGACATTGCATTCCGTCTGTGGTACAATTTACAGTGAAATAACGTTATTTCAAAATTCAGCAAATTTCTTGCACGGAGAGAAAGATGGTAAGATTGAAAGACATCGCCGAAGCGGCCGGGGTATCGACCGGAACCGTTTCCGCCGCGCTTTCCGGAACCGGGCGAATCGGCATCCACACCCGCGAACAGATCCGCAAGCTGGCCGGAGAGATGAACTATCAGCCCAGCTCCAGCGCCCGGATGCTGCGCAAAAAACCCGCCATCGACGCGGGCATGGTCATCGCCGACGAGCAGACCCGATACGTTCCGGAATTCATCAACTGGTGCGAGCGGTATCATCTGCGTCACCAGCTCGAACTCATCAGCAGCGCCGGAAAGTCCCTGCCTACGCTGCTCGAGGACAATTTCGCCGCCGGCACCCTCCATACCGGCTATCTCGGCAAAACCGTCCGCGCCTTCCTCGCCGAGCACCCCGAATTCCCGTTCGTGGCGCTCAATGAAAAGAGCGACTTCTGCGTCCGCAGCAACTTCGCGTCGGGCGCGAAACAGGCGATTCAGTACCTCACCGCCCTCGGCCACGGGAACATCTGGATGAGCGTCGGCGACCAGATCTACGACCTGCACCAGCAACTCAAGCAGGGATTGGAGGCGGCAATCCGCGAATTCCAATTTGAAACGACCCCGAAAATCCTGATCAAGGAAGTCCGCGGCGTTCCCCACGACCGGATCATGCAGCGCAGCGTCGAATATGCCCGGTGCCTCCTGCGGGAGAAAAATCGCCCCACTGCCTTATTCTGCTGCGGACACATCGAAGCACAGGCTTTCATTTATGCCGGGCTGGAGCTCGGGTTGCGCGTCCCCGACGATTTCAGTATCGTCTCCGTGGGCGACACCGAGCTGGCAGTCGCCTGCTATCCCGCAATCACCACGCTCGGCAACGACTATCATCAACTGATTCTTCAGGCGATGCTCCTGCTTCAGCGCCGGATCGCCGGAATCGAAACCGACCCCCAGGATATCCTGGTGGATACCAGGCTTGACATTCGCAATTCAACCGGCAAAGCGTCGCTGAAAAAATCATAACCGTGAAAGGCCGAAGACCATGAGAAAACAGTTTTTTACCTTGATCGAACTCCTGGTAGTAATCGCCATCATCGCGATCCTCGCCTCGATGCTGCTCCCCGCGCTGAATCAGGCGCGGGGACGGGCGCAATCCACCGCCTGCCTCTCCAATCTGAAACAGATCGGAAGTTTCCTGACCCTGTATGCGGGGGACAACAAGGACTTTTTGCCGCCGACCAGGACATACAGCGAAACGCTGTTCTTCAGCGCAATCAATCCGTACTACAAAGCCCCCTCCGACGCGGATGGCAAAAAATCGGTCTTCGCCTGTCCGACGATTCTCAAGCTGATGCCGGTGAACAAGAGGCGCAACTACAGCTTCAACCAGAATATCAACTCGATCAGCAGCAACCCGAGCGACACCTGGAACGCCGCGAAATTCGGCCAGATGGTCCGCCTCTCCGAGAAGCTGATTCTGGTGGACGGCGTCCGGGACGGAGTCAATACGTACACCGTGTTCCGGATCGTATCCAACAACCCGGGGCTCACTCAGGATGAGGCCCACAGCGGATTCCGGAATATCCTCTTCGCCGACGGCCACTCCGCTCCCCGTGCCCAGAGATACAAGCTGGCGCAGAGCGGGTCCGGCGTGCTGTTCGCGGCTCCCAACGCGGTCGCCTATCTGCTCTGGAATCTTCGCTATCAGTAAAGAAAGTTTTTCGAAATGACAAAACGAATCATTCTGGCCGCCCTGCTGGCGGTCGCCGCCGCCGGCGTCTCGGCGGTCGAACGGATCGCCCAGGAGCCGAAATTCCAGGCACAGCCGGCGACTACCGCGGAACAGCCGCCCAAAGCCTCCGACTGGAGCGCAAACGAGGTCTCCACCCTGCGCGGCGCGCAGCCTCCCGCCGGGGCGTCCTGGACCCGGGAAGACGCGAAGAACGCCAATTCCCAGTTCCTCCGCTGTGAAATCGCCGTTCCCGCCGGATGGACCGACGGGCGCATCTCGCTCGACTTCGACCGGATCAACGGCAATGCGATCCTCTTCCTCGACGGGCAGCGGGTCGGTGAACGGCTCGGGCCATACGGCGAAATCGACATCACCCGGTTCGCCAAACCGGGCAAAAAGCAGGAGCTGACCATCTTCAACACGCGCGACTACACCGATGTCTCGCGCACGTTTGAAACCGACCTCCTGCGCTATACCGCCCGCGGCCCGAAGTCGCCTTACGGACCGGTGTCGATGGACAAGTGGGCGATGGGGATCAACGCCCCGTTCCATCTGGTTCACCGCCCCGCCCCGGCGGCGCTCACTTCGGGCTGGGCCGAAACCAGTTTCCGTAAAAAGACCGTCACGCTGCATGCCGAAGTCGATGCGGAGACCGCGGTGAAGGACGCCCGGATTTCAGTGGAAATCCGCGACGCGGACGGAACCCCCGTGCTGACGCTCGAAAAAACCGCAGCGCTGAAACCCGGAATTCAGGAGATCGACCTCTCCTCGAAATGGGAGAACCCGATCTTGTGGGAACTCGACCGCGGCTATCTCTACACCGCCGTCGTCACCCTCGCCGACGCCTCCGGCAAGGTGCTGGACCGTGACGCCTTCCCCTTCGGCTTCCGCGAAATCTGGACCGAGGGCCGGAACCTGGTGCTCAACGGCCACCCCGCCCGGTTCCGGGTGGAGTGGGCGAGCTTCGGGCTCAACGACAATTCGGTCAGCTTCTTCAAGCTGCTCGGACGCAACATGATCTACTTTCAGTCGAACCCCTCCGGCTGGTGGCGGAACAACGGTTCCAGCGAAGTGTTCGACTTTCCACAGGAGACCATCGACCTCTGCGACCGCGAGGGAATCGCGGTGCTGCTGCCGGTGCCGACCGTCAATTTCGGGCGGGAGCGCTTCCTCAACGACGAGGCGCTGCGCAAACAGTATCGCGGGGAGACCGAACTTTTCATGCGGCGCTACCGCAACCACCCTTCCATCCTGGCCTGGTGCCTCTCGATGAACGCCTTCAACCCGAAGGACGCCATCCACCCGCCGACGATGGGCAAGCGCAGCGACTACCGCCACGTCCAGGCCGACGTGCTCGAAGACGCCGCCAGAACGATCAAATCGATCGACCCCACCCGGCTCGCCTATTCGCACGCCGACGGCAACCTCTGCGACATCGCCACGTCGAACCTCTACCCCAATTTCGCCCCGCTCCAGGAGGTGGAGGACTGGCCGGAACTCTGGGCGAAACAGGGCGACATGCCGTTCTTCGCCTGTGAGTTCGCGGCGGTCTACGACGGCAGCTATTTCAAGGGGAAATCGTTCTACCTGACCGAATACGCCGCCATCATGCTCGGCCCCGAGGCGTACAAGCTGGAAACCGAAAAGCAGCTCGAAGAGACACTGAAACTGGGGCTCAACAACCGCGGCCACGGTCAGGACATGCGCTTCGTCGCCGAATACACCCCCCTCTACTACGAAGTCCAGAAGCGCTACGTCGAAGCGACCGACCGGGCGTGGCGGACCTGGGGCGTGCTCGGCTGGCACTACTTCAACTTCCATCTCGGGTACGGCGACCCGCCGGAGACGAAGGGCTACAAGCCGTTCGCCCGTTACTCGGTGATGACCTCTCCGGTGACGAAGCGCCCCGACTGGGCCAGCCCGCAGTTCGACTACTATGCGAAGAACATGCAGCCGCTGCTCGCCTACCTCGGCGGAAGCCCGGACATCACCGACAAGACGCACAGCTTCTATGCGGGCGAAACCGTCAAGAAGCAGTTCGTCGCCGTCTGGGACGGCCCCGGAAGCCTTACCCTCGATGCCGGGTGGAAGCTGCTGGACGCGGACGGCAAGACGGCGGCATCCGGCAAGCTCGATCCGCTTTCCCTGAATCCGGGCGACATCAAGTCCGTCCCCTTCTCCTTCGCCGCTCCGGAAGTGAAGCAGCGCAGCGAATACCGGCTCGAACTCGACGTCGCGGGGTACAAAACCCCGGTGTCGGACCGTTTGGCGCTTCAGGTGTTCCCGAAACTCCGGCCGCTCGACCTCGCAAACGTCCGGCTCTACGACCCGAAGGAGCTCTCCGGCTGGGTGAAGACGCTGATTCCGGCGGTCCGCCCGTTCAAGGCGGGAGACCGGCCGGAACCGGGCGAAATTCTGGTCTTCGGGCGCGAATCGCTCAAGATCGGCGACAAGCTCCCCTTCTCCGCCGCCGATATCCGCGGCGGGCTCCGGGTGATCTTCCTCGAGCAGAAGCCGGAGGTGTGGGAGGCGATGGGCTTCCGCAACTACGAACCCTCGTCGCGTCAGGTGTTCCCGCTGGAGAACGGCTTCCGCGGCGAAGACCTCGCGTACTGGCGCGGCAAGTCGTCGCTGCTGCCGGAATTCACCGCGCCCCGCGCCTACGACGTTCCGGTGGCGCCCAAGACCAGCAACCGCAACACCGTGGCGACCACGGTGATGGAAATTCCCGAAGCAGTCGGCTTCATCCCGCTGCTGGCGTGTGAATTCGACCTGGGCTACTCGCCGCTTCTGGTGTTTCAGGCCGGGAAGGGCGCGCTCTTCTACTCCTCGCTCGACTTTGCCGGGCGGGCCGGAGTCGATCCGGCGGCGACCGAAGCCGCCCGAAGGCTCTTCGAACTCGCCGAAAAACTGCCGGAAGCCGGAACCACACCGGTCCAAGTCCACGTCAACCTGCCGCCGGAGAAGCTCGCCGCTTACGGAATCGCGACGGCCCCGGCGAAACCCCGCCGTGTCGCCGCCCCGAAAGGCTGGCTCGCATCGCTGCTGCCGCCCAATCTGCTCCGGTTCCGCGATGAAATCGCCTACAACCGGATCGTCTCCGGCAAAGCGGGCGACGAGATCGAATGCGACGGCGCGATCCTGGTCCGCAGGAACGGCAAAGGGTACGAGATCTTCTGCCAGCTCGCCCCGGAGTTGCTGGAGAAGAAATATGCCGGAGAGCCCGACAAGGCCGAAGGCGTCGCCCTCTCCGTGGTGCGCCTCAGACAGCTCGTCGCCCGGCTGAAAAGCCCCGGCGGCGAAAACATCGACCCGGCCGTCCTCGAGCGGCTGCTCAAGGTGCGGCGCGGCGCGGCCTATCAGGACCTCGACAGCTGGACCGCGTTCGGCCCCTTCGACCCGCACACGACCGATGCGAAGAAGGCGCTCGCGATGGAGTTTCCCGGCGAAAAAGCGGCGCTCTCCGGCGACTTGAACCCGAACATCACCTACCGCGAGGGCGACCGGACGCTCGACTTCCGCACCACCGCAACCGCGACGACCGACCACTTCCTCGACCTCGGCCGCACAGTCGGAAGTACGATGGGCAACATCATCGCCTACGGCATCCGCGAGGTGAATTCGCCCGCCGACCGCAAGGCGACGCTCCGGTTCGGCGTCGATTACTTCGCCCGGATCTACGTCAACGGCAAGCTGGTTTACGAGCAGAGCACGAATCATGCTTCGCCGAAACCGAACCAGTTCCGCACCCGGATCAATCTCCGGCAAGGAACCAACGTGATCGTCTTCAAGGTGCTGAGCGGGACCAAGGGGTTCGGGTTCTGGGCGAACCTCTCCGAACCCGAGGCGGAAGACGGAGAAAAGGAAGACGCGGCCGTCGAGCTGCTTTACGATCCCATCATCAAATTGAGGAATCCTTATGAATATTTCTACTGGTAGAATCCTGGCCGGTTTCGCGGCCGCCGCCCTGACCGTTCTTTCCGCCCGGGCGGAGACGAAGGTGCTGTACGAAGAGAATTTCGAGTCCGCGGTACCCGGCCAGCCCCCGGCCAAGTGGGGCAAAGTGTGGGGCGGCCAGGGGGGTGACACCATCGCTGCCTCGAGCGAGAAATCCGCGGCGGGGGACAATTCGCTCCTGCTCGACCGCACCGACAACGCCGGGCAGTGGGGATTCGGATTTTCCTTCCCCCGCCCGGAGAAGGGCGTGCTCAAGGTCGATTTCGACCTGCTGCTCGACGGCCCCGGCAATCAGGCCGCGCTCGGGTTCGAGATCCGGGAGAACGTCACCGGCCGCTCGGTGGTTTCAGCGTTCACCGTCGATAATTTCGCCGTCCGGGATGCGAAGCACAAGAAGGTGTTCGAATTCTCCCGCGACCAATGGTACCATGTGACGTTCGCGATTCCGCTCACCGAGGCGGACGGAAGCGCGAAAACCATAACCCTCCGCGACGAGAAGACCGGCAGGGAAGCGACGCTGGAGTGGGCGATGACCGCCTACCCCGCGAAGCTGGGCCAGTTCCTGATCAATACGCAGCCGGGCAAAAACAATTACCGCGCTTTTTTCGACAATGTGAAAGTCTCTCTGGAAACCAAATAATGCGCTATCTTTACGACCGGGGAGAGGAAATTCCCCTTGAATTCGATTCCGTCCTGTACCGTCATTTTTCGCTCTCCGACGGGCAGGAGGTCGCACGGGGGAAGGCGGGCGAAACGCTCGCGCCTCCCCCGGCGGGCCACTACCTGATCCGGGAAATCCCGGCGCCGGGCGAAGACCGCCTCCGCTATCTCGGGGTGATCGGCGAACATACCACCGTCGTCCAGATCACCGTCGGCGCGTTCACCGCCGATACGTTCGAAGACGTGGTGCACGCCAACCGCGTTCCGGTCAATTACTACGTCGAGCCCGGACAGGTCGCCGTCGCCACCACCTTCCGCACATTCGAACAGGATTTCGGCGACGCGATCTATCCGCACGTCATGGCCAACCACATCGGCGAAATCGATTCGCGTTTCGCCCGGAACGACCCCAACTGGGAGTCGCTCGGCGTTCCGGAGATCGTCGAACGGCTCCGCGTTCTCGACGCCTTCTGGCGGAAACGCGGATTCGCCCCGCTCCACGGCATCGCCTCCTACACGCCGTCGAATTCACTCATCGCGGCGCTCAAGGAACTGGGCTGGAACGTGCTGCACTCGGTCGTCCCGGAACAGAACTGGTCCGACGGCCGCTGGACGATCAACCACTGGGGAATGCCCAACCAGCCCTTCTACGTCGGTTCCGACGACTTCCGCAAGCCTTGCTCCCGAACGGAACGCAATGTGCTCGCCATGGGGATGAACTCCTACCACCTCTACATGCCGCACGTGACCCACTGGGGAGACAATGTGCTGTCGCCTTCGCACTTCCTGCGCTGGCACCGCACGGTGGAGTCGGGGCCGGAGCCGGTGCGTTTCAAGGCGTTCCTCGACGATTATCTCGCCGCCCGTTCGACCGGGACGGAGCCGTTCTTCCTGATCGCCGGGTTCGAGTTCGGCCGCACCTTCGGCGTCCGCTCCATGACCCGCCACAACCGACGCGGACTGGAGCTGCTGATCGAAGCCGCCCGCGAACGCAATCTCGTTTTCGCCACCGGGCGCGACGTCGCGCTCTACTTCGAGGCGCGGCGGAGCGGTTACCCGGAGAACGTCTTCACCCAGCGCGATTACCTCGCCGGAACCCGCATCATGGATAAGCCGGTCGACTCCGGCCCCTCCATCGGGATGGAGATGACCGAGTACAAGGCGGTCTTCGACCACCTGTCGCCCCTGCCGTTCTACCACTACGATTACCGCGAACGCTGGACCTTCCGCGCCGGGGATGTCGACGCCCCGCACGATTACGCGAAGGAAGACCGGGAACGGGTCCGCATGGAAAACGGCACGGTCTTTGTCCGCGAACCGCTCCCGCGCGCCGTTCCGGTGGCGTTCTGGGACAGCGAACCGGTTGCGCCGGTTCCGTTCCGCACCTTCCGCCCGGCGAAACTCGACGACGGCCGGAGCCACACCGTGGTCGAACTGCCCGCCGGGTGGTGCGGCGAATGGAAGCCGGAATTCCGGCGGGTTTCCGCCCCGGCCGAACTGGAAACGAAAGGGCTGCTGCGAGTCCGGAAAATCGGTGCATTCTGCTACGTCTACCCCGCGTTCCCGGTCACCCGCCCCTTCGCCGTCGGCTGGAAGGCGCCGCGCGCCTGTTGTGCCGCCACGCTCGGCCGGTTCTACGGCGAACTGGCCGCCGGGACGGAGCTTATGCTCGAATTCGACGCCCGCCGCCTCTGGTACCGGTTCGGCGGAGTCGAACCGGGCGAACTCCGCCCGGACGCCGCCGCGCAGGAAATCCTGGAGCGGGAAGCGGCCGAATCGGAACGTTTCTTCCGGGAAGCCGAACGTCAACTGCCGGAGGAGCACAAGGCGTTCGACGACGCCTTTTCCGCCCTCCTGCCGCCCGGAGAAGAGACGGTGCTCGACATCGACTGCTTCGGCGACAACCTCTTCGGCGAGAAGAGCCGGGCGAAGGCGTTCGACCGGATCGTGCGGCGGGAGCGCGGGCTCCAGGCCGAAGAACTTTCCGACGGCGGCATTTCGCTCGGGCACGGGAAATCGTTCTGGGTGCATCCGCGCACGCTCCATTTCGAGCTCTCGGGGCTCGGCGCACTGCGGGGGGCGTTTACAGTGACGCTTTACAACGACAATCCGCACCGTTACCGCCTTGAGATGAAAAGCGGCGGCCGGGAAGTCGCCGCCGACCGGACGTGGGACTGCGAATGCGAAAAAGCGCTCCGCCTCACGCTCGACGCCGGGGATTTCCCGGACGGAGTCGCCGATTTCTTTCTGCACAGCGACCAGATCGGGGTTCCGGACGACTGGTTCCGCGACGGCGGATTCTGCGCCACGCTCGAACGGCTGGCCGTCACCGTTCCGAAATCCGGCTTGCACTGACGCGATATTGTGAGTATGTTATGGAATAAACCGGGAGAATGGTGAAATGAAACTTCGAAGCGTCATCATGCAGGGCGTTCTCGCCGCCGCCGTCGCCTTGTCGGCGGGCTGTGCGAGCCTCTGCCGCGAAAAACAGGGACAATATCCGGAAATGAAACAGGTCTTACAGAAACTCGAATCGGGGAAACGCCTCACCGTCGCCTACTTCGGCGGCTCGATCACCTGGGGGGCCACCGCCACCGACCCGATGCGCACCTCATGGCGCGCGCTGCTCACTCAAATGCTGGAAAAAACCTACCCCGATGCGCACATCACCGCCGTCGACGCCGCCATCGGCGGCAAGGGCTCCGACCTCGGCGTGTTCCGGGTCGACCGCGACGTGATTCCCTATCACCCCGACCTCGCCTTCGTCGAATTCGCGGTCAACGACGGGGCCAACCCGGAGCGGGTGGAGTGCATGGAGGGCATCCTCCGCAAACTTCACCGGAGCAATCCGGAGATGGCGATCGCCGTCGTCATCACCGGCAGCGGCAAAACCGAGTTCAAGAGTCCGCGTGAAGAGGAGTACCGCAAGCTGGCGGAATACTACGGGCTGCCGGTCTTCAGCATCGTCCCCGAAGTTCAGGCGAAAATCGCGGCGGGCGAATTCAAGCCGATGGATATCCTGACCGACGGAACCCACCCCAACGACCGCGGTTATAAGCTCTACGCCGACATCATCTTCCGCGAGCTGGAAGCGGCGTTCCACGCCGACGGCCCGGCCGTCCCGTTCCCGGCAAAGTCGATGACCGCCAACCGGTTCGAATCGGCGCGGATGATCGAGCTCGCCTCGCTCCGTGCGCCGGGGTGGAAGACGGAAGTGCCTTCGGTCACCGGGGTGTGGTTCGACCACCAGCCGTCGCGCTGGCTCGACAGCGTGATCGTCCCGGAAACCAAGAACGCCGAGCTCTCGCTCGACCTCGACTGCACCGGCATCGGCGCTTATTTTGAGATGCTGCCCGGCGGCAGCAAGTTCGAACTCCTCGCCGACGGCGAACCGGCGGTCCGGGTCAACACCGTGTTTAAGCAGCAGTATCCGGGAATGGGCAACGCCTTCAAGCTCCTGCCGCCCCCGGAGAAACGCCGCAGGATCACCGTCAAGGCGGAAGGCGAAAAACTCCGCCTCGGCTATCTCTTGGTCACCGGAACGGAGACCGGTTTGCCGCCCCGCAAAATCCGGTAACTGGAGTTGCTCTTCAAGCCGGGGAAGCGCTCCACCGTGCCGTCCGGCCAGCGCACCTCGGCGGTCGCGTCGCCCTCCGCCTTGCCCAGCCCGAAGTGGCAGGCCAGTTCATTCTGGCTGCCGCAGCCGGTGCCCGCCTCGACCTGCCGCGTCTGGGGAAGGAAGCCCTCTCCGGTGAGCTTGACCACCGCGCCGATCGCCGCCGTGTTGGGGGCGCGGTCGGCGAGCGCAATCCGCAGGAAGTTCCCGGCCGGACCCACGTTCCGGTAGAGCCGCCCGCCGGTGAAGAGGTCGGGCCGCCCGTCATTGTCGAAATCGGCCCACGCCGCCTGGAAGGTGCGTTCACACTTGGTTCCTCCGGCGTCGGGAACGTCGGAGAATTTCCAGTTCCCCTCGTTGTGGAACAGCTTGCCGCGGTCGCCCTTGTAAATGGTTCCGAAAAAGAGATCGAGCCTGCCGTCGTTGTCGTAGTCGGCCGCTGCCGAACCGGCGTAGGACTCCTGCCACGGAACCGCCGCGTCGGCGGAGCGGTCGATGAAATGATACTCTTTCCCGGGGCCGCCGTTCTGCAGGAACATCGCCCGGTCCTGATACTTCGGCGGATGCGAGAAATTCCCGACGAAGAGGTCGAACAGCCCGTCGTTGTCGAAATCACCCCAGACCGCGCTGATGGTGTGTCCGCTCGAGGGATATTCCACCCCGAGTTCGGTTTTGAACTTCACATTCTGACGCATCGTTCCGGCTGCGCCGAATTCAGCGGCGCGGTTGACGAAATTGCCCTTGCCGTCGTTGACCCAGAGGAAGTTGGGCTGAAGCCGGTAGTTGCCGACGTAGACGTCGACCGCGCCGTCGTTGTTGAAATCGGCCGCGGTGACGCCGCCCCGGCTGCGCATGGTTTCCGGCTTGTCGGCGGTCCAGACGAGTTCGAGCTTGCCCTGATTGTTGCGGTAGCGGAAGTCGGCGAAACTCTGGTTTTTCTCCCAGATTTCGTAGCTGGAACCGTAGAGGTCGATCCAGCCGTCGCCGTCGAAATCGGCGGCGGCGGCGCCCATCGAGTGGGTGTTGGGAGTCTTCGCCATCTCTCCTTTGGTAAAGCCGAACTTGCCGTCGCCGAGCCACAACGCGCCGTCCCGGTTGGGGAACACGAGGTCGATGTGCCCGTCGCCGTTGAAATCCGCCGCCGTCGACGACCAGCCGAAGGGGGTCACGCCGGACTCTTTGGTGACTTCGACGAATTTCTTCCCCTCAACATTGCGCCAGATGCGCCCCTGCACCACCAGGTCGCACCAGCCGTCGCCGTCGAGATCGACCCAGGTGACGCCGCCGTCGCGGCCGATTCCGGCCAGGCCGACGGCTTCGGTCACATCTTCAAAAAGAGGGGCGGCCGGGGCCGGAACGGCTCCGGTCAACAGCAGGGCGAAAACGGCGTTCTTCCAGAAATTCATTCACTTCCTCCGGGTTTTTGAACCATACACGCGGACCGGAGGAAATGCAAGTTCCCGAAGGGGAAAATCACCCGAGGAATGCTTTGGCGGGCAGGAACCCGCTGCGGCGGAAGGCTTCGTCGCAGAGGCGCACCACCTCCACCGCTCCTTCGATCCGGATCGGGAAGGGTTTGCCTTCGCGGATCGTCGCGTAGATGTGTTCGGCGATCTGCGGAACCGGCGGAATCTCCACCTTCTGCTCGATGAAAGTCAGTTTCTCGTCGAAATTGCCGTACTGCATCGGCGGATTCTCCGGGTGCGGCGCAAGCGCCTTGAATTCGCAGGCCGGATCGACGAAGCGCATTTCGATCGCGCCGACGGCGGGGTCGTAAATCAAGGTGCCGCGTTCGCCGAGGATTTCGATTTCGCGCCCGGGTTTGGCGTTGGTTCCGGAGATTTCGAGGTCGGCGACCATGCCGTTCTCCGCCCGCAGCAGCAGTTTGACCTGGTCGTCGCCGTCGCCGATGCAGATGACCGAGCGGAGATCCGCCCAGACGTCCACGACGGGGGAACCGAGGTATTGCAGCGCCTGGTCGATCACGTGCGGTCCCCAGTTGGTGAGGAGTCCGCCCGCGAATTCGGTCATGGTCATCCAGTCGTTGCGGCGGCAGTAGCCGCAGGCGCGATAGAGCTTGACCAGCGTGATTTTCCCGAGGACTCCGGTCGAAATGAGCTGCATCGCTTTCTGGAACGGGCCTTCGAAGCGGCGGTTCTGGCGCGGGAACAGTTTGCCGGGGTGCTGGTCGGCGCACGCCTTGAGCCGGAGGGCTTCGGGGTAATTGACGGCGATCGGCTTATCCACCTGGACGAATTTCCCGGCTTCCAACGCCTTGATCGCATACGGGGTATGCTCGCGGTGGCGGAGGGCGACGGAGACCAATTCCACTTCGGGGTCGGCGATCAGCTCCTCGCAGGTCGCGTAACGCTTTGCGTTTTTTGCCGCTTCCGGCGGATTGGCGAGGCGATCCGGGGCGTGGTCCGCAACGGCGACGATCTCGAACTTCTCCGGAAAGGCCATGAATTCCGGGATGTGCATTCCGGTCCCGGCGCGGCCGAGGCCGAGAACGCCGACTTTGATTTTGTCCGACATGATAGGATTCCTTATGGTTACTATGCCTGTTCGTCTGCACCCCGTACCCGGCGCCGGCACCCTGCCGGTCGGGGGTCCGGGGGCGAAGCGACCCG
>CAYSZM010000003.1:0-84991 GCA_964435365.1 uncultured Victivallis sp.
CAATGAAAACTGTAAAAATCTTCGTCTACGGAACCTTGAAGAAAGGCTTCCGCAATCATGACCGCTTCTGCGGCAACGCGATCGGCATCGAACCAGCCACGGTCAACGGCATACTCTACGACACCGGCTGTGGCTTCCCGGCCATGCAACTCTCCGACAATCCCGACGACCTCGTCCATGGCGAGATCATCACTCTGCCGGAAGCTGATCTCCCCGCTATCGACCGTCTCGAAGGCGTCCCCCGCCTTTACCAACGCATCGAAGTCAGGGCCGAAAGCGAGGCGGGAACAGAATCTGCCGCATATTGCTATGTCATGGAACATCTGCCGCCTGGCGCAATCCGTAAAAAGGGCTGGCTGGAAATGCGCGACCAGAAAAAAACGCGGACGAATGTAAAAGTTCCCCTCGTGGGCGAGGACGGTAACGCCTTCGCCATCATTGGTCGAGTGCGAACGGCTCTGCGGCGTGCCGGATACGAGCCGGAACTGATTGAGGAGTTTACGCGAGATGCCATGTCAGGCGATTACGACCATCTCATTCAAACCGTTCTGGAGTATGTCGATGCCGAGTAAAAATCTTCCGGATAAATTGTAATGAACAGCTGGCTATCAACTCTTTCTTGCGCCATCCATACACTTGCCGCCAACATTGAGTAAAGGCACATCTGAGACCCAAGGCACCGCCACCACGCCCACCCCCGCGCCGACCGGGGCTGAGAAATCAGCAAAGTCGGTTTTTTTTAATCAAGACCTCCATTTACCAATATATTCAAGTTTCTTTTGCAATGCGAAACGCTTAAAAACGCATCTATTCATCGATAAAAGCAGATAAACTATTAAAAATAATTTGTTTTCTCTCATGAACAGAAGTATCTTACGATAGATATTGTTACAATAACACCATTGGGAATATGTAGTGTTGGTTATGGAAATGAGAAATACAGAAGCGTTAGAGGCTTACATGACGGTTGATGACGTTTGTAAGTATTTGGTTGCGCGCAAAGAAACTGTTTATCGCTGGATCAAAAATAATGGTATGCCCGCACACCGGGTAGGCAAGCGTTGGATGTTTCAACGAGCTGCCATTGATCAATGGATTCAGTCAGGAAAGGCGGCCGAATAACACTATGAAAAAGATAATTGGTTTTTATGGAATTGGTCATTCCGGCAAAGCAACTACTCTAAATATGCTTATTGGCTTGTTTGATTCCCAACATATCGCAGCTAAAACACGAAATGTAAAGTTTGTTTCAACTATAAACAATCAGATAATTGGTATTGCCACTTGTGGTGACACTGAGTCTGATATTGCTGATGCCTGTCTCTATTTTAATAAACAAAATTGCGACATAGCAGTTGTAGCAACTCGTTCTAAAGGAAAATCATGTAGGAGGCTTGTAGATTTTGCCAAGGAAAAACATACACGTATTGAGTGGGTTGAAAAAAAGAAAGATTACTTGAATCAAGTTGCGACAAATTATGAACAGGCACGTGAACTTAGGGATTTATTAAATTTTTTCATAACAACAAAAACCGGAGCAAATAATGTCAATTAATATAAAACGTATTGTTAGGGACGACATAAGCAACAATACAAATTGTTTTCACGTCCTCTATGAAGCTCTGATGAATTCGTTGCATGCAGGTGCAACTTCAATTATTTGTCGTCTTTTTTCGCAGCAACCAATATTAAGAGATGAATCCGGTGAAATTACTGCCAGAAAAGTAGATGGTCTTGATATTGAAGATAATGGATGCGGTTTTGATGATATAAATTTTACATCTTTCAAAGAGTATCGTACAGACCACAAAATTTCTTATGGCTGTAAAGGCGTTGGACGATTTTCATTTTTGAAAATTTTTGCAGATGTGAAATATGAATCTTATTTGGCAAAAGAAAAAATCGTTCGTCGTTTTCCGTTGGATTTTTCTTTGGATGAATTGGTCCCTCAAGATTTTGTAAATGATAAAATTACAGAAAATAAGACTGTTTTATCATTGCGAAATTATTATACGGACATGATAACCTATAGGCAAGAACAAGATAGAAGAATTGAACTTGATCTTGAGAATATCAAGAAAAAAGTGTTGACACATTTAATGCCTGTTTTGCACTTTATGAAGAAGCAAAATCATTTTTTTACGATTCTCTTTATTGATGATGCGACAAAAAGTGAATGTGCCATCACATCAAATGATATTCCTGATTTCGAGTTTAAAGAATTTGAATTGCCAGATATGAGTGGCGGTTCAATGAAATTTATCCTACGTTATAAACTTTACGACAAAAGGGGTGAGCTGCAAGCATTCTGTTGTGCGAACCATCGCTCAGTATCGTCATTTTCTGACAATGGATTTAAAATATCCTTTCCACCAAAAATATCCGGATACTTTTTGCTGGAATCGGCATACTTGGATCAGCATATAGATAATGATAGAAATGCATTCAGTATTTTTCCGCGTCAAGAAACAATGATAGCTCCAATTTCATGGAATACGATCAATCAGGCGATGAAGCCATTGCTTGCCGAAATCGTCAAAACAGATGTGCCTGGAGCATTTGAGTTGAATCGAGAAACATTGCGTCAGATTCAACAGGAACGTCCATATTTAATTGAATATATTAACGACGACGACATTAATCTTGCTGGTTTTATTGACAAGAAAGAAATTATTGCCAATGCGAAAAAAAGATTTGATAATGCCAAAGAGAGCTTACTGGAGAAGGCTGGCAAAGAGTCATATACTGAAAGTGATTTAGGTGAGGCCATTCAAGTTGCGCAAAGTGAACTCATCGCATATATCGCAGATCGTATTCTGACTATAAAAACGTTGAAAACAATGCTGCAAAATAAGGAGAAGTGCGAGAAAATTATTCATGATTTGCTTATGCCAAAGAATTCCAGCGATGACTTTTATACCGTAGATAAAAATAATCTTTGGCTATTGGATGATCGTTTCCTTTCCTATTCTTATGCCGCAAGCAATAAGGCAATCCACACAATTCTTGGCAATACGATTGAGGTTCCAGTCGAGACTGGTATTGAAACAGATAAACCGGATATATCACTATTTTTCCCACAGAACCCGCTGAAACCCAATGGCGACCTGAAGTCAGTCATTATTGAATTGAAACCTTTTGATTACGACAGCAAGCCAGCACGAAAGAAATATGCCGGGTTAATTCAACTACGTGACTATATAGAAGCCTTTCAGAAGCAAGCCCAAATTAAAGAAGTCTGGGCTTTCCTCATTACTGATGTTGATGATGAGTTTGCTGAAAAACTGATCAACGATGATTATAAGCCACTTTTCTCAACCAATACCCCGATCTATTTTCGTTACTATGACAAAATGGACGCATTTATTTATGTTGTCAGTGTTTCCACTATGATTGCTGATGCCGAGGCAAAAAACAAAATTTTTATGGACATCATTCAGAAACACAATAAACTGCAAAAATTCCTTGAAGATAATACGCCAGATGCTACCGTTAACACAAGTTCCGGAGCTAAAGAAAAATTTTAAGGTAAATTTGGCAATGAACAAAATAACATCCATAACAAGAAAGCATATTCTTGAAGGACTGTCAGGAAATTGGTGCGGTCGCTTGAATGAGGTTGATTTCTTGAATCGCATTTGGCCGTTGAATCAACTTCCTTCTTTAGACGGACGTTTCAAAGATATGTATGGAGATATTTTTCAACACAGAATCAACAATGACGATTATCCGGATGAGTGGTTTATTACAGACTCGAGATTGGATTTGTTGAATACAGATGATGCCGTTTTTGTAAAATTCCTTACAGAAATTTTAGATCCGGAGGTTGTTGAAAACGCTCAGGCAAGAGATAAATTCACTTCATCATTCAATCAATGCTTGATTAACGACGGATATGAAATTATTCCTTTGCGGTACGTATCTGGAGAACCATTATATGGCGTGTCCGAGGTCAGTGAAGCGGACTTATTACGAGATACTTTGCTACGATTAGAAGCTGGATGTATTGCGGTATCAACCGATGGAACTTTTAGCGACAGTGAATACAATGCTTTGCGTAACCAGTTACGCCAGCGAAAAGATTTGTACCAGTTACTGCCGGATTTTCTCCGTTCCTATAATCAAACCAAAGCCATACGCAATAAGATGCAGGCGTTCAGCAAACATTACGCAGAGCGTCGCATCCATATTCAGGAAGCATTTATCCCGGCATTTCAGTTCGTTGATAACCTGTGCGGGATTGTAGACCCATTCTCAGATACGATTGAGCGCATCGAAAATGGTGAAATGATTGGGCAAGGCGGTTTTGGCATAGTATACAAAGTAAAACATAAATACTTAGAGCACTACTTTGCGATTAAGATATTCAGAAAGCATCCTTTCTCGACTGGCGAGCACGATTCGGAACGCTTTTTTAAGGAAGCGAATATATTATTTGGCATGAATCACGCTAATATTATTCGCATATACGATGTAGGAATGTACAATGGTGAACCATTTATCCGTATGGAATATTTTCCGGGGAAAAATCTCAACGAAATATTAAGCTCTCATGGTCGTTTGTCCGCGTCCAAAGCGCTGACTTTAATTTCGGCTGTCGCCTCAGCTCTTGCGTTTGCATACAACACTCGTGAAGTTGTGCACCGTGATCTCAAGCCGTCCAATATTATGGCCGCCCCAAAAGAGCAATTTAAAGTCATTGATTTTGGACTTGGTGTTTATGTTGAAGATGAACTTAGGTCGCGTCTTACAAAAACAGGGGAAATTGTTGCAAGCGGAGTATATTCTGCTCCAGAACTACTGTCCGAGCCTAAAACAATAAGCCAGCAATGCGATATTTATTCGTTGGGGGCAATATGGTATGAATGTTTATTGAACAGACCTCCGCAGGGAACAGGAGTCATTGCGGCGTTATCTGCTGAAACTTCTATTCCATCCGAACACAAAGTCATTATCGAAAAGATGCTACAGTCTGATCCAACGCAAAGATATTTATCGTGGTCAGACTTACTCAAGGATATTGAGAAGTATATCCCGCAAAGCCTTAACTGACGGCTGAAGCATAATTTTTTCTCCCGATTACACGACAAACTGGAATCTATTCCCTCAAGCGGAATCGATTTTTTTACACTTTCTTTCCCCGCAATCAACTATTTTCGATTTTTCTTGACGATCATTACGCAATGATTCCTTTGGAAGACAGTTTTGACAATCCAAGATAATTGCTGCAATGTACATTTTTCGAGATGGCGATTGTCAATTTCAGCTTTTTAGTTCCACAGAGAAATGCGCAATTCCGCATAATTTAACAATTATGGAAAAAACACTCAATTCATGCTAATCGACACTTTCTGCTTTTTGCTGTATGTGTGACACATTGTCTTATTTTGGATATGCACCTCAATAGTCATATTTGTATCGCAAGTCATTGTAAATAATTGATTTAGTCGCAAAACATATTACATTATTTGCCAAACGCAGAAAATGGAGTACCTGCATAATGACGCGACAATTGACAAAATTTAGAAATATTTATGGCCTGCATGGAATTATTCATGGCAAAGATCAAGCAGACTCAATATGGGATCTCTCCGTTTCAATCTTATGGGGACATGCAATTCGCTTGACCGGCTCACTGCCAGCGCAGCCTCCTTTGCCGGTATTTTCCCACAATGCCCAAGGACGTAAAACCGCAATCGTATTTATTCGAGAGTTGCAATTATTGGCTTTGCAGATCAATATTTCAGAAATACATGAAGATTGCTCTTGTTACGATTTTTGTATTCGTCGGAAACAAGGCTTTATTGAATTTTCCATGCGAGTATCCGTGGGCTCATCGTTTATGGATGAGCAGAACTTTACCCCATCCATTGCTCTTGAGCTTGCCGCCGCAGTCGGGTTATCACATGGAAGACAATTATCGCGCAAACCACTGCTGATTTTCTCCGCCAATGATGTTGAAAAAGCACTTCACCTTATTTGCATGCCTGATCGCGACATGCCAGTTGTGGTAATTTCCGAGTTACGGGATGACGAATATTCCGGGAATGCCAAGTTTCTTCTGGATGCCGGAGTGGTGGCTGATAAACTCAAGGGATATGCTCATGTGATTCAATTTTCTTATGTCGCGGCGCGGGAATGGACAAATAGAACCGGTATTCAATGGGCTGTTTTTGATGGTGCGGTTCGTGTTTTTTCCGGGCGATTAAATCTGGAAACATCGCTTCCGGGCAATCATCCCTATTTCCTCAAAGACAAGATTCAACAATGGCAGGATGAGCAATCGCAAGGGATTAGCGCTTTTTCGCGTTACCTGATCAGCAAAGTGAAAGTGCTTGCCTCGTTGCAGAATCATTTTCCTTCCGGAACATTCTTTTTCCATCAAGCGTTACAACTGCAAAAGGAATTGAATCTTTGCAACAAAGAGTATCAAAAACAACTTGAAGATTTGAGCTTTGAACTGGAATGTCAAAAAGAGGAACTTCAATATTATCAAAAACAACTCTATGAAGTGCAGTTGAGTTTTTCCGGCAAAAAGGATAAGCCGGAACTTCCATGTACACAACAACTGCTGCCATTGTCTTACTCCGAAATTGCGGCATGGGTTCGAACTGAGCTCAAGGATAAGCTGGAGCTACATCCCCGTGCGGAACGTGCTTTGCATAAGGCGGAATTTCACTCCTTGGAATTGGTGATTCAATCATTGTTATTGCTGGCAAATGAATACCGGGACAACCGCATGGGGATTATGACAGAATCTCAATTCAAAGAAAAATGCCGAACATTGGAATTGGATCTTCAGGGTACGTTGGGCAGAAGTCAAAGCGGCGGCAAGAAGGAAAATTATTTTGTTACCTATCCGGTTGGAAGTGGCAAGCAGCAACTCCTGCAATTCCAATTGAAAAAAGGAGTCTCCCGGCAGAAAAAATATTGCCTTCGAATTTACTTTTTTTGGGATGTGGAAAATCGAAAAGTGATTGTCGGCTACTTGCCAGACCATTTGCCAAGCCATCTGACATAAATTTTACTCATAGAAAAGTGCTGAGTTCTCGAAGGATGAAATTTGTTCATTTTATGACATGCGAATTGCAATTACTTGAACTTAGTCAAGCTCATAATTCTCCCCAGCACCTCTATGATACGCCGTTTAAATTATTGGAAAGGTCATCGCAAATGGTTTTTATTTCAGCCGAGTTTGAGCTTGCAGAGAAACGGTGGTTCGGATTCCCTCACCTCCACCATTTTTTTTGAATAAGAAGCCGCTCAGGATAAGCAGATTGCAAATCCGAGCGGCTTTTTCTTGTCTGCACAATTGCCCTTTCTCCGTTTTCAGCCACGATTGGCTTCGATGCGGAGAAGAAGCGTTTTCCGGGGGCGGGGGCCGGGAGACATTTTCGTCAAGCGACGACGATATATCCGTTTCTCGGTTGTAAACAGCTGCGGGAGAAGGTATATTGCCATTGAGATGGTGAAATCAATCAAAAGAGGAATCGCATCATGAAAAAAATTAAGGCAGGCAGTTTGATTTGTTGCCTGATGATCATCTTTCTTGTTGGATGCGGTGGAATTCCTGAATATAATTATATCGGAATGACCAAACAGCAAGTTGCTGAACATTTGGAAAAAAATGCGTTCCGCAGTCGATGGAGTGGAAACAAATTTGATATTGAAGTACCGCAAGAACAGATGTACCGCCGTTCGTTTAACAATGCTCAAGAAGTCGTTGCCAATCAACTTGTGATGTCCGCCGATCAATGGCGCTGCGGCTTTTATCCTCAACGGCATTGGCTGCTGGGTTGGAACGGCTCGGCAGCAAAATGGCATTTTCAGATGTTGGATTTCAAAGCAGGACGAGTTGTTAATCAACAGCACTTGAGAAACGATTGTTGGGTCAAAGGGGCTTCCGGGGAATCACCCTATCCGCAATTCCCCCCCAATTTTCATCGGGTCAATGAAAATCTTTACCGTTCAGGACAGCCTGATGAGGATGAATTTAAATCTCTCTGCACTTTCAACGGCATCCGCAGTGTGCTGAATTTGCGGGAAAACAACAGCGACAAAGATGAAATTGATGCAGTGAATTTCAGCAGGAATGAAAAGATCAAGTTGTATGAAATCCCCCTTGATACCGGAAATATCACCGAACAGGACTTATACAAAATTCTGACTGTCATCCGTGATGCACCCCAGCCGCTGTTGATCCATTGCTGGCACGGCAGCGACCGTACTGGTTGTGCTGTTGCCGCATACCGTATCGTCTTTGAAAATTGGAAAGAGGAAGAAGCTATCGCCGAATTGATGAAGCCGGAATATGGACATCACAAAAACATTTATACCAACATTCCCGCTTTGCTTCGAAAAGCCGACTGGCAAAAAATCAAAACAACAATCTTGAAAAAAGAAAAACAACTCTATGAGAAAGATCAAGAATTGCAATCTGCTATACGGTTATCTGATCATCGTTTTTCTGACAGGCTGTACCAAACACTGACCGAAGATGTGCTTTTCAGCAGTCCGTCCGCGGCTGCCGGGTTTGCAAATTATGCTGGTGCCAATGGATTGATCATGTGGGTCGCTGAAAATGGGAAAACGCTGAAATAACTTGAGGGTAATGAATAGCCGTCCTGTTTGATGACGTCATTGCGATTGTACTATGACTGAAAGCCGGCACGGAACATGGTTGGCGAATTGAAGATGACAGGATTTTTTGGTTACAGCCGTAATGCTGCTGGCTCCACCATTTTTTTTTGAATAAGAAGCCGCTCAGGGTAAGCAGATTGCAAATCCGGGCTTTTTCGTGTCTGTTTCGGGGCCTGATATCTTTCGGACACGTTTCAGAACCATATTGCCGGAGAATAAACCGCCTGACCCTGTTTTGCAACTTGCAATCTGTCGACACCACGAATATGGTAACTCCAAGCCGTTTGCGACGGGGAAAAAGAAAAATGACTGCGGACAAAACACAGCTGTGCAATCACAGGGCAAGCTGCGATGCCGGCAACGGTGTCGCGCCTTCCGCATATCCGGATGGCTGGAACCGGCGTGCCGCAGCGATCGTTCAGAATGCGGTCTTTTTTTTATTTTTCCCCATATTGCTGACGCTGATTGCTGTAAGGTTCACGCCGTTTACCCGGGGCGAAATGAGGGTCGGACTCTGTTTCGAACTGCCGTTTTTCTTCTGGTTCGCCTTTGTCGGATGCTGCAGCGGATTACTATTTTTTCGCTGGTTCCACGCTGTCGTTCTGAATTCCATCTGCCTGATGCCGCTGATGTTGACCGGGTATTGGATTGCGGCGGGACTTGTCTGGCTGCTGCTTCTGGTTTCCGAGGTCGTCCTGACCCGCGCGATGTTTCTAGTCAACACAATCGTCTGCCTGTTGACTCTGCTTGTTTTGTCCGGAGCCGCGGTATTGATGATCGGGTGGGCGAATTCGTGGGACGGGCATCATGCGGAGCTGGAAGCGCTGGGGTATGGAATTCTTGCGGTCGGCTGGCTGAGCGCATTGATGTCCTTATTGCTGCGGTGTTTCGTTCAGCACCGGACCTATGCGAAAAACAGAAGGGAAGAAGAGACGAAATGAAACGGAACCTCATGCTTGTTTTGCCGGTTCTCCTCCTGCTTGTTCTCATGGCGGGATGTTCGCATATGCTTGAAAAAGATGAAATCGCGGATCTGAAGACGGTCTGCCGGAGAGAAGACGGACGCGAATTTCTGGAAGTTTCCGGAACGCCGATTCACAGCGCATTGGTCATTTCCGCGATGTCCGTGGAAAGCCGCGGCGCAACGCTCCATCTGAATATGAAACTGGAGCTGGTGAGGAAAGGACTGTCGGGGCTTCCCCTCTATCTCAAAATACCGCTCCCGAATTCCGTGCGGCAAGTGACTATCGGGGATCGGGAGGATGTCCTCTGGACACGTTCTTCCGGGGAAAAAGAGCCGGAATAACCGAGAATGAAGAAAGTCATTTCAACCGATGAGGCGTTGTATGGAAAAGAAAGGGATGGCGGCGGTCGCCTGGCCGGAAACCGGAGCGGCCGTTCCGAAGGGGATGCGCATTTTATTAAACCTGTCATTTCTATTCATGATGGCGTGGCTGGTCTCGCCGATTGCGGTTTCGGGGGCTCCGAAACAACAGCGGGAACCATGGTTTTTTCCGGGAGACGGAATTGCTGTTCCCCCGCAACAGAATCAACCCTGGCAATCTCCTGAAACCGATATCCCCGCCGAATACGTCAACGCGATGTCGGTCGCGTTCCAGCGCGGAGTGGCCGATCCGCGCGGCTGCGAATACCGGGAAGTGACGGTTCCGTTCGGCAGTGACTCCTTTGGTGAATTCCGTCGTCTGAACACCCGCGGCTGGCTGCTCCCGCGAAACGGGGAACATTCCCCGCAGTTCGCCATATTGTGGGACGGCGTAATCACTCCGGTCATCTCCGTCGGCTCTCCGGCGTCGGTGGAAGCTGACGGCCGACTGCTTGTCGCGTATCTGATGCAGCAGAAGGCGATCTATGAAAATCCGTCGACCGTGTTCGACCGGGAGCGGCTGGAATTCCCTCAAATATTCTCTCCGGGGCCGCACGCTTACGGGGTGATATGCGCATTGATGCTGCGTTCGGGCGAAACTGCCCTTGCGGAAACAGTATATCACTGCGCCGTGGAGAAGCATTGGGGATCTTATCCGCTCGCTTTGCATGACAACATTCCACGGTTTGCGCTGTGGTCGCTGTTCAGCCGGGCTCTCGCCGCGCATATGTACGGCGACGACAAATTGGCGTTGTGTTATGCCGAGCAATATGAATCGCTGCTGGGAGACGATCAAGCCGAATTCGTCGCCACCGCCCGCAAGCTGCTTGCCGAACAGCGCAGGCGCACCCGGAAACCGCCCATTCCGAAAAATGAAATCGACGCCCTGATCCTCGAATTGGAAAACGTCGATGCACGGCAATACTTTCAACCGGGCGAAGTGGTTCTTGGTCGTGATCCAAGGGTCGAAGCCTTGATTGCAGTCGGCGACCCGGCGGTAGAGCCTTTGCTGGAATGCCTCGAGCATGACTCTCGCCTGACGCGTTCCGTCAGCTATGATCGTGACTTCATTCCGGATCGAAGTATCATTCCCGTCGCCGAAGCAGCCTATGTGGCTTTGTGCGGAATTCTGCGACAATCGTTTTCACTTACCGGAGTGGCCGCGGGCAACTTGTCTGAACCCGATATCGAATACCGCAAAGAACTGGCCCGGCAAATCCGCAGGCATTTCGACCGGTATCGGGGCATGAGTTTTGAGGACAAGTGGTACCATATCCTTCAGAATGACGACGAGCCGGTGGAATTGCAGCTTCAGGCGGTCGCGAACATCTGCAGAAAAAGCAATGTCAAAGAGATTCCGCACTCCTGCGGCAGCAGTCTGTCCGCGACCCGGACCGATCCCAATGCCGCATCCGTACAACTGACCGGGGAAGCCCTGCGTTCGAAAAGCAATCCCTCGGTGTCGGAACTGCTCAACCGGCGCGCCGTGGAATATCTGCCCGTTGACGAATCGGCCGCCGCTTCCTCGCGGGCATTTGTCAACGCCCAGCGGATGGCGCTGTACTCGGCCGTGTGGGATTTGCCGGAGAGCCTGCCCGCGCTGCGGCAAGTCAGCGATGCGATTTACCGTGAACTGCGGAAATATGAATCGCTCGAATCCGACCGGTTTGAATGGCTGGTGCCGTTGACCATTCAGCGCGCCTGGGCCGGAGACCTGGCCGCGCTCCGGCAGTACTGCGAAACACTGCTGACCGCCCCCGAACAGATTTTGGGGAAAAACGGTCAGAATGCCTGGGGGAAATTCCTGCAGCCGTTGTACACCTTTCCGGAAGACGCAACGGTAATCGCGACCGCGGAAAAGATATTCAACACTCCCGGCACCGCCTGGAGCGAATATTTCGGAAAATTCGGTGATGCGCGCAAGATACAGCAATGGCTGTTTGCCGAGTTCATGCGGTTGGCTCCCTACCGGAAACATGTCGAAAACGGGCTGAAAGACAAAACCGCCATCCTGAAATGGCAGACCATCATAATCGGCGACAGGGTCGATTTCAGGTCGGTGTTCCTCGATGGCAGCGGCAGCGGGAGTCATGGCGACCGGGCTGACCGGGTGAAAAACGATCCCCGGTTTCCCGGGGACCGGTCCACACAGGTCCTGCGCGTGTGCGATGCTTACGCCGGGGCGCTTTCCGCGTTGAAGGATGGCGGCTATCCGGAATTTCAAAACTATTGGGACGAAAAAGAGCGCGACAAGGCCATTGAGGCAATCGCGTCGAGATTGTTACAAAAGTCCGAATAGCGAAAGAGGTGGTCTCTTGCTGTCGGGATATGTCATATTAATAATATCAGATAGCAAAGCTGAAGGCTTGTTGCGGGGATCAACTGCTCCCATAACGACCCCAAACCATATTCCATCGGCCGCATATCTGAGAACTTGCAGCATTTGATCCGAATCTGTATCAGAATATTGATTCTGCTTTTCGCTTATCCATTTATTCCACACTGATTTCGATTCTGGTTCAGTAATTGAATAGATGGCCAAAGCCGTCCATTGCTTATTATTTTGTGCGGATGCTAGATCCTCAGATATTGCTTTGATATAGGATCTTGTAAACTTTCCGTATGCGATGGAATCCTGCTCCATTTGCTTGTTGATTTCTGTATCTAGTTTATCTAGTAACAATTTTGATACTGCTTCACTAAGCTTGTTTTTATCGCTGAAATGGTGCAATAAACCGCCTTTCGTAACACCGGCAGCATCTGCAACCGCCTGAATTGTGACAGCACCTGGACCTTGCTCAGAAATGATGGATATGGCACATTCAAGTAGCGTTTTACGGACTTCTTCTGGTTGTTTTTTTCGTTTGTGAGCGTTCGACATGATGCATCTCCTCTTTTTTTATATTATCCATTCAGTTGTTTTATATGATTTTCTCTGGTGCCGATATGAAACAAAAGAATGATGAAAAAGGCAAGTAATTCGGCAGAGGGAACCGCGATCCATATTCCTTTCGTATTAAGCAGAATTGGCAGCACCATGAAACATGCTATCATAAAAACAAAACCTCTGAGAATAGTGAAAAATGTCGCAGGTTTAGCATATTCGATGCTTTGATAATATCCAATCAGAACCATATTCAGGGCAAAGAAGACAAAGCCTGCGGCAAAATAAGGCATTCCATATACCGCAATCTGATATGCGTTGGTGGCTTCAGCAAGAAAAAAGGAAACAATCTGTGCGCTAAAAAAGAGGAATGAAATCCCGAGGAAAATACTGATGCACGCAGCCACAAGCAGCGATAAGCGTAGAGTTGCGCAGATTCTCTCCCGGTCTTTCTTGCCAAAATTAAAGCTTATTATTGGTTGTGCCGATTGTGTGATTGCGGTAACCGTCATATAAATCAACGGGAAAAGGTAGCAAACAACACTGAATGCTGCCACTCCATCTTCTCCAAGCGCTCGAATAAAAATATTATTTCCCATAAGAAACATGGTTGACATCGCCAGTTCGCTCAGCAGTGCAGAAAAACCGATATTTGCTGTGCTTGTGAAACTTTTGGGGATATTCCTGAGATTGCTGTAAGAAAAACCGCCAAACTGGAAATGCAATATCCGATTGTATTTGAACATGTAAAATAAAAACAGCGCACTTCCTGCCAGCATGCCAATTACAGATGCCCACGCCGCTCCTGACAATCCCCAGCCGAACATGAAAATAAAAATATAATCAAGAAAGATATTAATGACAGCTGGAACCGCATTACACATCATTGCATAGTTTGGCGAGCCATCAAGACGAATAATAAATTGGCCAACAGTTAAAACTATCTGTAAAAAGATAAAAGAAACAAATATATGCATGTATTCCAAAACCAATGGAATAAGTTTTTCAGAACCGCCGAGAAAACGGACAACCTGTTCATCGAAAATCATTATCAGGACAGATAAGAGGGCTACGGACAAGATAGAAATAACCAAAGACTGTGTAAGGCAAAGGTTGGCATCTTCGATACGATTTCGTGACAAATGAATTGAGGCTGTCACAGAGGCTCCAATTCCGAACATAAGTCCTATCCCCGTGGCAATCATATATAACGGCATGGCAATGTTAACCGCCGCCAAAGCGTCACTTCCAATCCCTCTTCCAACGAAAATACCATCGCTAAGTACCAGACTGGTAGTGAAAACCATTCCGAGAAGTGTCGGGATGAAAATTCTGAAAAACAATTCGACTATATTGGTTTTCTTGTAATCAATTTCCTGCATTCATTCCTCGCTCTATCCTCAAATTCAGTCTGTCAATATCTAAACATACCATCCGGATGGTATGTTTTCAAGTTGCTTTTTGGAAAATTGACAGATAAAACCTTTCGGTGGCTTGTTGCATTTTTTTACCGATCACGCTAATATTCATTGAAAAGTGCTGGAGTACGGCTTATTACCGTTCCTTGCGAACCTGATTCTGGCGGAGCAATTCTCCTCGCCTTCCAGGGAACGTTCCATGGGTAAACATGGTTTCGATCATAGCTGGCCGTGCAGGATTGCTTTGTGACGCTTGCTTGGCGCAAATCGTCGATTGTCGTGTTAATCGCAGTCCGGTTTATGCGGCGGCGGGAGTCAGGGCGACCGGGCTGACCGAGTGGAAAACGATCCCCGGTTTCCCGGGGACCGGTCTACACAGCTCCTGCGCGTGTGCGATGTTTACGCCAGGGCGCTTTCCGCGTTGAAGGACGGCGGCTATCCGGAATTTCAAAACTATTGGGACGAAAAAGAGCGCGACAAGACCATTGAGGCGATCGCGTCGAGATGGTCCCGGAATCCCGACTGCAAGGGCCGGTGTTGAACGAGATGAACATGGTTCTGTTTTCCGGTTTCTGAGATGGAGGCAGGCGCGTTGCAGTCCGGCGTCTCTGATGCGGATGTGTTTGCCGTTCCTCCGCCGGGATATTATTTCCCGGATGCATCATTGTGATTGGTCGCATCCATTTTCGACCCCAGCAGAAAACCGGAAATCGTGCTGAAAAATCCGATGACGGGAACAATTTGCTCCTTTGCGTATCCTCCGACAATCAGAATCAGCGAGGATATGGATAATACCACCAGCACGGTAATCCGAAAAGCCAGGATATTGTTCCTGGCCTTGAAGTAGAATAGAGCCAGAGATGCTCCCAGGCAGAGGATCGCACAGATGCAGAAGATCAGCCAGGGGCCGTTCAGGCTCCAGTCTTTTGAATTGCCGGATATGGAATTGAGAACGGAGCGAAGTGACGATTCCGTTGTCACTGTTATCTGCACGTTTCCATTCTCCAGCCTCTGTATGGCAATCTCGCCAGTCCGGATCTGATCCAATATCAGGCCGTATGAATCGGGGGGGGCGTCTTTCGGCGCAGGAGGCTGCGCGCCATGCAATTCCTCTCCCTGTAACCTGTTCTTAGGTTCTGGTTTATGCGAATCTCCGGGCGCTGGCTGCGAGGCGCCTGACGTGGAATCGTCGGCGGCGGCCGGGAACCAGCTGAATGTACATCCGAAACAGATTACCAGAATCCACACAGCCCAAGAATTGCGTTTCATCATGCGTTCCTCCCGTTGAATCATCTCATCATGCCGTTTGATTGCCGCTCAGAGCATCGGGACTGTGAAATGGCAGGCTCCTTATGCCCTGATATCGAAAACGCGGGACATCATTCTGTTTCGCGGAGAATTTACAGGGCGGCGTCACCTCTTTTCATAAAAGCTTGTGATGACAGCGGATTGCACTGTTGGCAGAGAATATTTCCCTCCTGGATTAAAAATAACATTGATCCATGAAATGTCAAGGAAGAAAAGTATTTTCTTCAGTTATCCCGTTCCACCGAACGCGGAGTTGTGGATGTGGGCGGTTTGCGTTCTTTTTTTCCTGCCTCCATTCTTGACAAACCGGCAGGGGCGATATATGTTAGAGAAAAGATGTAATAACGGTTATATTACCCCGGTTCTCTATGGAAAAAACCTGCGAAGAAGTCACTTGCGAAAGATTGCGGGAGCTGATTCTCAACAATCGGCTGCCGCAGGGGGAGTTTCTCTCCCAGCGCAAGCTGGCCGAGGCGGTCGGCGCGACGATTGTCACGTTGCGGTCGAGCCTGCGGCTGCTGGAGAATGACGGGTTGATCGAGAACGTGCCCAAGTGGGGCGTCCGGATTCCCGTTGAGACCGAGGAGGAGATCCGGGACCGTTACTATTTCCGGGAACTGATCGAGGTCGGCGCCGTCGAAAAGATGCTGGATGTGAATTCGCCCGGAGCTCGGGAGATTCTGATGGAGAAGGCGCGGTTCTGCGACTCCCTCAAGCCGGACGGCGATGCCGCCCTGCGCGATTTCGCCAACGCCCACATGGATTTGCACCTGACCATCGCCAAGCTGAGCGGCAATCGCTATCTGGAGGGCGAACTGGCCCGGATCAATTTCCGCAGCATGATGCTCTCCAACGCCAAGCGCGGCTGGGAGATGTACAAGGAGTACGAGAATTCGGATCATCACCAGATGTTCATCCGAAAGATCTTCGACTCTCCGCGCGAAGAAGCCCTCGCGGCCGTTCGCGAACACATCCGGCGCGGCTGCGAGTATGAAGTCGAAGCCGTGCACCAGGCATAATAAATCTTTTTTTTTCCATTTCCCCTCTTGACTTTGCCGGACGATTATGGTATAATTATAGTGTTATAACGGGTATAACATTAGGGGAAGGGGTCCCATGAAGGATGCGGAAAACAGGTTTGATGTGGTGGTTGCAGGGGGAGGGCTCGGCGGAGTGGCGGCGGCGTTGGCGGCTGCGCGCGGCGGAGCGAGGACGCTTCTGGTCGAACGCAACACCTATCCGGGCGGGACGGCGACCGCGGGAATGTGCTGCAGCATTTTCAACTGCTACTTCACGTCGGAGGGAAAACTGGGAACGCCGGGAATTCCGGCCGAAATCGCCGACCGTCTCGCGGAGGCGATGGGGTACGGAAAGGCCTGGCGGAACCACCGGGGACATATCATCTACGACCTCGAAATCGGGAAACTGATCCTTCAGCGGATGTTGGTTGAGGCCGGGGTCGAATTGCTGTTCCAGACTTTCGTCACCGGCGTCGTGATGGAGGGGTACCGGGTCGCCGGAGTCCGGATTAATGGTAAGTCCGGGGCACGCGTGATTGCCGCCGGGTGCGTGGTGGATTCCACCGGCGACTCGGATGTGGCGTTTTACGCGGGAGCGAAGCTGGCGGCGTCGAGTTCGCCGGTTCATTCGCTCTGCTTCCGGCTCGGCAATGTGCGGGTGGACGAGTTCGTGGACTATTTCCGGAGCCACCCCGGAGAGTATCCGGCGATGATGGATGTGGAGTGGGAGCTCGCCGGGGCGCTGGCGCAGTACGACGAATGCGGAACGTTCCTCTTTCCGCACGGCGGCGGAATGCTGCTCAACGCGTTCAAGCGGGCGAAAGCGGACGGCGCGCTTCCGGAACGGATCGGCATGCACGATACCACCGACGCCTGCCAGATGCATGCGATGCGGCGGACGGGGATCGTTCACATCGTCACCGGATTCGTCCGCTTCGACGGCATCGATGCCGGCCAGGTTTCCCGCGCGGTCCTCGACGGGCGGGAAATGGCGTTCCAACTGGCGGACGTATACCGCCGTTACCTGCCGGGATTCTCCGACGCGTTCGTCGCCGGGGTGGCGGACAACCTCGGGGTTCGCACGTCGCGTTATCTCGACAACGAATTCAAGTTCACGTCGGAGATGCGCAAGGCGGGAGTCCGCTTCCCCGACGCGGTGGCGACGCTGGTCCCCTTCGACGATGTGGTGAAGAACCCGGCCGAACGCGCCTGGGGGGTGCAGATCATGGGCGACGACACCTTCGATCTGCCGTTGCGCGCGCTGGTTCCGGACGGAATTGAGGGGCTGGTGATGGGCGCCGGGCGCAGCATCAGCGCAAGCGACCCCGGTCTGCTCCGGGTCATGGTCCACACCATGGCGGTCGGCGAAGCCGCCGGTCACGCCGCCGCACTCAGTGTGACAACCGGAAATCCGTTGTGCGAACTCAATCCGTCCGATATTCTGAATGGAAGGAAATCACAATGACCATGAAAAATGTACTGACGCTCCTGGCCGGGAGCTGCCTGATCGGCGGCGTTATGGCCAGGGATCTTCCGCAGGTGCTGCTGCTGGGCGACTCCATCCGAATCGGCTACCAGAAGGAGGTGGAGGCCCGCCTCGCCGGAGCCGCGCAGGTGAAATATCCGAGTGTGAATTGCGGTTCCTCCGAAGATTTGCGAAGGAACCTCGAAACTTATATGGAAGGGGTCAACCCCGCCCTCGTCTGCTTGAATGCGGGGCTGGTCGACATCCATGCCGACGGTTCCGGAAAGAACCGCGTCGATCTGGAGCGCTATCTCGAGAACCTGAAAAACATCACCGGCCGGATCCGGGCGATCAATCCGGCGGCGAAGATCATCTTCGTTTCGACCACGCCGGTGGACGAGGAGAAGGAACCGAAGCCGTTGGTGCGCCGCAACAGCGATATTGAACGTTATAATGCGGCGGTGAAGGAAGGGCTCGACGGTGTGGAATACCTGGACATTCACGCTTTGGCGAAGAAAGAAGGCACAGCGAGTTATTTCAGCGATTACGGCACCGGGTTAACTTCCCTCGGACGCGAGGAATTCGGAAGGAATATCGCAGACGCCATCCGGGTTCGACTTCCGAAACCGCAGCGCAAAGCAGTCGATCCCAGTCTGCCGGAAATCCTGTTGATGGGAGATTCTATTCGGATCAACTACCAGCCGGAGGTCACCGCGCAACTGGCGAAACGCGCCAATATCGTCGCTCCGACGGAGAATTGCCGCGGAACCGTCTACTTCCGTCAAAGGCTCTTTGATTGGGTAAACGGCGTTGCTCCCCGCGTGATTTATTTCAATGCCGGGCTGCATGACATTTATATTTACAAAGAGGAGAAATGTTCGGTTTCTCCGGAAGCCTACCGGGAAAATCTCATCTTCATTGCAAATGCACTGAAAAAGCAATTTCCGGGGGCGAGAATCATATTCGGCCTGACGACACCGGTCAATGAGGCGTCGCAGAAGACTTCCGCCACCTACGGCAGGCTGGTCCGCCGCAACAGCGATGTTCAGGAATACAATAAAATCGCTTCAGAAGTGATGGCGGCGCGCGGGATTATGATCGACGATCTTTCCGCAGTCGTCACTCCCGCCATGCTTCAGACGGACGGGATTCATCTGAATTCGGAAGGGGCGAAAGTCGTGGGAAAACATATCTCCAGCATTCTAGACCAGGAATTGCAGGCAAAATAACCATCAACGGTAAATGGAAAGGGAGAATCATGCAGAAGAAATTTACGCTTATTGAACTTCTCGTAGTAATCGCAATTATCGCGATTCTGGCCGCTATGCTTCTGCCTGCGCTGAATCGGGCCAGAGACAGTGCGAGATGTTCCGGCTGCCTGGCGAACCTGAAGCAGATCGGGCTCGGCATCGCTTCGTATTCGGACGGCAACAACGGGTGGCTGCCGATCTTCAACAAAACGGCGGACGGTGCAAGCTATTCTGCGGCCTGGAAGAATGAGATATGCCCATATATGGGGGTCGCGCTTAATGAGAATATTTACCATGAGGATCCCAGACTGGGGATGGGGGTTTTTCTGTGTCCGAAATTTGTCATGGGGCCGTCCAACGGCGGCAATCGGAACGCTTATTCCATCAAAGGGGGATACGGCTGGAACTACAATTTCGCGGGGTTTGCGGAAGGGCGGACGGACGGTCGGGCCCGCCAGAAGAGCTCCATGATGAAAAAACCATCCCTCACTGTACTTTGCGGTGATTCTGAGTCTTCTGACATGCCGGAGCCCGGAGTGAGTGTGGCCAACTGGGCGAGAGTTTTGTATCCCAGCGCCGTTTCCTTCCCGCTGGCATCGAATTCGGAAATCCGGGGTGTGCGCCACGGGCAGAAAATCAATTTCACCTGGGGAGACGGGCACTCCGCCCTTATGCGGTACAACGAGTTGCTCAACCAGGGGAAAGTGGACGGCGTAACCAAAGACTATTACTTCGTATTCGCCAAATAAAAGTCTCGAGGAATCCGTATCATGATCGACCTTCCGAAAATTCTGGCCGCCGTCGGTGCGGCGATGTTCGCCCTCTGCGGCATAGCGGAAACTCCCGGAATGTATTCCGCGCCGTATCTTCAATCGAACTCCGAACCGACGTGCCAGGAGAACGGAATGGATTTCTGGCGGGACGACCGGCTCAGGTTGGCTCAGCCTGCCGGCGCGCCTAACCTGCTGAATAATCCCTCCTTCGAATCCGGGCTGCGCTATTACACTTTTCCGTGCGGCATCGGTTCCTATATCAAGGGGTACGAAAACAAGTATTCGGTCGATCGTCATGTTTTCCGCAGCGGCAACTCTTCGCTCAAGATTCAGACAATCGCGCCGCCGTACCCGTTCGACATGCTTCAGTCGTTCGGCTATCCTGTCAAAAAATCGGGCGTCTACACCTTGAGTTTCTACGCGAAAGCGAATCGGGACGGACTGAATCTCGCGGTGACCCATATCCCCGTTTTTGCTTTTGCCAAGGAGGAACAGCCGGAAACCTCGAATTCGGAGTTCGCGCTGACGAAGGAATGGAAGCGGTATTCCATCCGGATCAAATCCAATTCGACCGGATATGCGTTCGGGTTCCAAGTTAAAAAAAATATCCCGGAAGGCGCTATTTGGATCGATGACGTCCAATTCGAAGAGAATGCTGAATGCACCGATTTTGTCCGGCCTCCAATCTCTATTGAGTTGCGGACGGATGCGGCGGACAATTTCCTGACGCCGGAACAGAAGATCGACGCGCGGCTGGAGGTGACGACGGACAAGGCGAGCCGGTCCGGAACCGTTCGTGTCGTTGTTCGCGACTTTTTCTACAATGTCCGGGAAGTCGGAGATTTCCGCTTTACGTCGGATGCGGCAGGGAATGCCTCGATTCCTCTTCCGCTGGACCGCTTTTTTTCGGGACGCAAAGGCGTTTTTGTCATTCGTACCGAAACCGTTTTGGACGGCAGTGACAAAAAGACGGTAGATTTCATGCGTTTCTCCATCATGGAAGATTTGAATGGTATCCACCGGAATAAAAACATCGCCGGTTATCATCAACTGGTTGTCCCCAATTATGAACAGGCGATGAAACGTTGGGAGAAGATCGGTATCGGTTCGACCAACTATTTCTATTATAATTTCCACAGCAAGCTGCTTTGCGATATTCTGAAGAAATATCACATCGAAGAAACCACGACCCCTTTGCGCCAGCATTGGGATGTTACGCTGCCCGGCGGCGCGACTTACCTGCGAAACGACACCATTTCGATCCAGCCGCAGGGCGCGAGCGATCAGAACGCGAAGATACTTGTTTCCGGCTGGCGTGAATGGGAAACGGTGACTCCGGAGCAGGAAAAACAGATCGAAGATGCCGCGGAGGAATTTGCCCGTTACTATGATTGGCACCGCAATTTTTCACTCGATCACGAGATGAAAAACAGACTGCTGGATAATGGGAACTATGATGATTTCGTCAAAATCCTGATTGCCTGCGCCAGAGGAGTAAAGAGAGCCAATCCGCAGAATCAGGCTTTTCTGGAGGGCGGCGCCGCCAATGTGATGGGTGGAATCGCGTTAACCGAAAATCTGTTGACCGCCGCCCGAAAGGTAGCGCCTGATTTTCGTTTTGACCGGTTTGCGGTCCACGCCTACGGGCATCCGGAAAACGAGGATTTCGACCTTCTGCTGACCCGCTACCTGGAGATGCTCGACCGCAACGGATACGGAGACGCGCCGCTTTATGTGAACGAGGGCGGGTACTTTTCACCGTTCTGCATCCCGAAATGGAACCTGACGCCCTATCGTCCGCTGCTGATGGATCACTACCAGCTCTGGGCGCTCAGTTATGATATGGGGTGGGGAGAACGGATTTCCGCCGCCCTGACGGTGCGGGCATGGCTGCTGGGGCTGAAACACCAGGACCGGATCAAGCAGTTCAATATGTGGCGCCCTTTTATCTATCTGGATACGCAACTGACCCCGATGGCCATCCAGAAAGGGGCGAATACGTTGATGCGCCTGTTGGGGAACGCCTCCTTCCGGAAAGAGGTGGTGTTCGCCGCCAAGACCCGCGCCTATGTGTTCGAGACCGATGACGGCGTCCCCATTGCGGCGGTCTGGTCGTTTGACGACGGGATGGAACACGGCGAGAAGGAGCCGTTGAAGATCGAACTTGATCCCGGCAAAATGAAAATGCGGGTGCTTGACCTGATGGAGAATGAAATCGTCCGTTCCGACAACGGAAGCACGCTGGAACTGGCAATCTCCCCGTTCCCGATTTTCATCGTGGGAGAAAAAGGGAAACTGGCCGGACTGGAGAATGCCGTGAACCGGATTCGGCTGAAGGGACCGGAGGAATATCCTCCCATTCACGTTTCCACTCGGCTGAAGAGCGCGGGGAAAATCCTTCTGGAAGTGAGCAATCTGCTGACTCGGCAATTCTTCGGAACGCTTTCGCTCTCCGTCGGCGGAAAATCCGTCACCCGGTCCCTGGTCCTGGGGCCCCTCGACCGGATTGAGATCGAAGCCGCACTCCCGCAAAAGACGGAAGCGGCGGAAATTCGGGAGAATTCGGTCTCCTGGAAGATCGTCGCGGATTCCGGACGGACCTATCACTCCGTCGTCAAGCTGGAAACCTTTGCCGTTGAACGTCGGAACGATCACTTTCCATTGGACGGCAATCCGGAGAAATGGAACGATCTCCCCTGGCTTCCGATCACCGGCCGGACCCATCCGAGAGACGACAAAGTGTTCGACGCGAGATTCAAAACCGCCTGGGACGATCAGTTCTTTTATCTCCTGGTCGAGGTCACCGACAGTACCTTGTTTTCCGGTGCCGAAATCCGAAATTCGGCACATGTGACCGATTGCGATACCCTGGTCGTCTACTTCGATACCCTCTGCAACGGCAAGGAGAAGAACTCCCTCCGCGTGGACAGCGACGATTATTATTATGCCTTTCTGCCGCGGCTGGAAGAACATCGGACGCTGGTCTATGCGCAGGAGGCGTGCAACCAGCAGCTGAGCATCGGAGTGGATGCGGTCCAGCCCAAAACCTATGTGAAAGAGGTGAAAACCTTTTTCCGGAAAACAAAGGACGGATATCGGTATGAAATCGCGTTCCCGCAACTGACGGTTCTGCCCATGAAACTGAAAGTCGGTTCCGTCTTCGGATTCGGCCTGATGCTCTGGGACCAGGATTCGCCGAATGGCAGGGCGCAGCGTTTGAATCTGGCCTGGCCTTACGGAGCGAGCTGCTGGCGCAGCGCTCAATTTTGGCCCCAGGCGATATTGATCGACCAGGAGAGGTAAAATGAAGAAGTATATGATTCGCTGCGACATCGAGGGCGTCTCGGGGGTCGTGAGTTACGAGCAGGCCGATCCTTCGCGGCCGGAGTTCGGGTTCGGCAAGCGCATGTTCATGAGCGATTTGTTGGCCGTCGTCGCCGGTCTGAACGAGGGCGGCGCGGACGGGATCGTCATCTACGACGAGCACTTCCACGGGCGCAACATCGACCTTGATGCGCTGCCGGGGAACGTCTCCGCCATCTGCGGCAAGCCGCCGTACCGCGCCGACTGGGCGGGCGGGCTGGACGATTCCTTCGCCGGGCTGATCCTGCTCGGGTTCCACTCCATGCGCGGAACCGGCGAACTCCTGCACCACAGCTACGAACCCGACATCAAGGCGATTTCCCTCAACGGCGTCGCGGTCGGCGAAATCGGCGTCGAGGCGGCCATCGCCGGGGACTGGGGCGTTCCGCTCGTACTGGTCACCGCCGACTCCGCCGGAGTCCGCGAGGCGCAAACGCTGATTTCGGGCGTTCGCGGCGTCGCGGTCAAGAATTCGCTCTCCGCCGAGGGCGGGGAATGCTTCTCCGTTGCGAAAACCTCCGCCATGCTGCGCGACGCCGCGCGGGAGATCGTGAAAAATCCGCCCGCCGTCAAGCCGTGGAAAGTCGATTCGCCGGAGCTGACGGTCCGCTTCAACCCCGGTCCCTATGCCGACGCGTTCGGCAGCGGCGACCGCGTCACCATCACCGGTTCCACCGTCACCGCCTGCTGGGCGGAGTACTGGCGCCGGAAACTCGCAACCTTCGAGGCCATGAAATGAAAGACGACATCCGCAAATACGCCCGCATCGGGCTGGTCCACCACATGCTTTACCCCGACTCCCATCTGGATTCGGCGAAACATGCGGAAACGCTCGCGGCGTTTGCCGCGCGCACCGACATCGAAACCTTCGACTGCTGCCTGCCTTACGGAGAAGAGTTTCGAAAACGGGTGGTTCCGGCGGTCCGCGATTGCGGCAAGACGGTCTGTTTCGCCATCCACTTCTTCCCGCTCCGGCTGCTGCCGCTCGCCGCGAAAACCCCGGTCGCCAAAGCGCAGACCTGGATGCTGATCGACGACATGATCGAACAGGCCGTTTCGATCGGCGCGGAAGGGTTCATCTTCGGTTCCGGGATTCCCTCGTTCTTCGACGCGAAGGCGGACGATTTCGCCGCGTTCGACGACTTCTGCCTCGAACTCTGCGCAAAGCTCGCTCCGCACCGGATCACCGCCATGCTCGAACCTTTCGATATGGATGTGGACAAAAAATTCCTTTACGGCCCGATCGACGACTGCGTCGGACTGGCGGAGCGGATTACGAAACATTACTCCAATTTCGGTTTCGAGCTGGACATGGCCCATTTGCCGTTGATGCGGGAGGGCTTCGCTTCGGCAATCGAACGTACGGCGCCGTTTCTCAAGCGGGTCCACCTTGGCAACTGCGTGCTCAAAGATCGAAGCAATCCGCGCTGGGGAGACACCCACCCGCCGATGGGGTTCCCCGGCGGGGAGATCGACGTGCCGGAGTGCGCCGAAATTCTGAACGCATTGTACGAAACCGGGTTCCTCTCCGAAACGAAGCGGGGAAACCTGGTGGTGGAAATGACTCCGTTCTCCGGCGGAAGCGTCGATTTCACCGTCGCGGACTGCTTCGAACGGCTGAACAAAGCATGGGAGCTGGTCTGATGGAAAACAAAGTCAAACGGGCGTTGGAGAACTGCGAGCCGACCTTCGGCTCCTGGCTCCAGATCGGCGCGTATCCGGCGGTGGCGGAGATTCTGGCCATCGCCGGATTCGAGTGGCTCGCCGTCGATTGCGAACACTCCGACATCGCGGTGGAAGGGTTCACCGACCTCGCCCGCGGCATGGCCGGACACGGCTGTCTGCCGCTGGCGCGAGTGCGCGAGAACGACACGCTGGCCATCCGCCAGATGCTCGACGCGGGGGCGATGGGCGTCATCGTTCCTCTGGTCAACACGGCGGAAGAGGCGAAAAGGGCAGTGGCGGCGGCCAAGTACCCGCCGCAGGGCGTCCGCGGTTTCTGCTTCTCCCGGATGAACCGCTACGGCGTGGATTTCGAGGCGTACGCCCGCGAGGCGAACGACAACATCGCGGTGGTGGTGATGATCGAGTCGAAGCAGGCGGTGGAGAACATCGATGCGATTCTCAATGTCGATGGCGTGGACGGCGTGCTGATCGGGCCCTACGACCTCAGCGGCTCCTACGGGCTGCCGGGGAAGCTGGAAGATCCGCGGGTGACCGGAGCGGTGCAGACCGTTCTCGAAGCCTGTGAAGCGCATCACAAATCGGCCGGGATGCATCTCGTTCAGCCGACGCCGGATGCGATTCTCGACCTGGTCGAGCGCGGCTTCACTTTCCTCGCCCTCGGCGTGGACATGATCTTCCTGCGGAACGCGGCGGATGCCGCGGTGAAAGCGGCGTCCGCCGCCCGGGGAATGCTGGAATGGCGGGAGAAAAGCACCCGTCGGGTGGTGAATTCCTGAACGCCCCTTCGGCTCCGCAATCTTACAGACAAAAAAAATCCCGTTTCGCCTTCCTGTCAAGATCAGAAAGGGAAACGGGATCTGTTTTACGCCGGAGGCGGCCGGTCAGCGGGTGAGGTGATAGGCCATGACGCCGCCCGGGAAGCTGGAGGTGTCTGCCTTGAAGCGGAAGACGCCGTCCTTGAAACTGCCCTCCACCGGGCCGTAGGGCACGCCGTCGCAGTTGAGCGCGGTCACCTTCCAGGGGCTGGCGGAAGAGAGTTCCACCGTGGCGGTCCCCTTGTAGACCAGGAGCGGCAGCGCGCCGGTCTTGGTCACCAGTTTCTTCGCCTCGTTGCCGAACACGAGTCCGGAGTTGGAGAGGTTGGTGAGCTGGATCACCAGCACCGAGCCGCTCTCGGCGATCGCCTTGTCGTCGAGTGAAATCGCTGCGACGGTCTGGAAGCCGCTCGCATCGCGGACCCGCAGCGTTCCGGCGGCGAGGCTGCCCGACTTGAGCGTGATCGACTCGGTGCGCGGCGTGGTTACCGTGAAGCTGTTCGCATTGCCGTCGAGCCGGAGCTGGCCGGTGACGCTTTCGGCGATCTTGCCGGAGTTCGCCTTCTCCCAGAGGGCGGCGATCTTCTTGTCCTTGAGCAGTTCCGGTTTGACCGAATCGGCGGGCGAGAGCTCGATCACGTTTTTCGGAACGTTCTTGTCATCCTGCGGCAGCGAACCGATTCCGGTGATCAGCCCGAGGTTGGTGAAGCTGTTCGGGAATCCGCCGGTGAGGTTCTGCTCGAAGCAGTTGTCGGGAACCGTGTAGGAGTACGTGACTTTCGCCGCTTCGACGTCGCCGCGCCGGAACATGGCGATCGCGATGCGGTCGGAGAGCTGCGCCATCGGGTCGTTCGCCGCGTCGAAGCCGTAGGCTCCGCCGACATTGTAGATGCTGGCCGAACTGTGGGTCCAGGCGAAGCGGTAGAGCGCATCCCAGTCCTGCAGAGCGGCGTATCCGCCGATCAGCGGGCCGCCCTCGGCGCGGTAGATGTTCGGGTTGCAGTAGTTGAACTCGGTCACCAGGAACGGCTTGCCCGGCAGGCGGCTCGGCATCAGTCCGCGCGGAACCACCGCCATGCGGCCGATTGCGGAAGCCTGCTTGTAACTGTACGGGGCGGTCCACGGCTTCACCGGGAATCCCGGATGGTCGAAGTACGAGTGATTGTCAACCACGTCGAACCGTTTGCGCATCAGCGTCAGCGGAATGTCGCTGATGTAGTTGAGGCTGGTCACCATGGTTTTCATTTTGAGCTCGTCCTTGACGAAGCGGATCTGCTCGGCGAGAACCGCGTCCTGAAGTTCGAAAATGAAACGGTTGAAGACCGGGTTGCCGTTCGAAGCCTCGCTGCGGGGCAGTTTCTTCTCGTCGCAATACTTGCGGAACGCCGCCTCGTAGAGCTTCACGCTCGACGGCGTACGGCTCCAGTTGTTCGAAAGCGTCTCCTCGTTGATGAGGTTGAGGCAGTAGAGCGCCGGGTCTTCGCCCCAGGCGAGACCGGTGTAGGGGTTCTTGTGGGTCATCCAGCGGCGCGCGAATTCCTTCCAGCTGGCCATCGCGGCGCGGCTGACCGGGATCAGCATCTTCATCTGGCGCTGGTCGTAGAAATCGCACTCGGGAATGTTGTCGCCGGGTTTGAACACGCGGTTGGTGAAGAGGTCGGTGGTGATGTACAGCCCCTTCTCCTTCATCTTGTAGAAGAGATAGTCGAGCTTGTCGAGCTGCTCGGCGCTCAGCGTCACCGTGTCGGCCGCCTTGGGGTCGAGAAGCAGCGTGTCGTGATGGTGGATGCGCACCGTGTTGTAGCCGCAGTAGACGAAGTAGTCGGCCAGCTGGTCCGCCGCTTCCTTGGTGAGATAGCTCGCCGTGAAACAGAGGTTGGGGCCGTAGAGGCGGATGCGTTTGCCGGGGGCATTTTCGAAAGTGAGAGTCCCTTCCGCCGTCGGTTTGATGTAGCCGTACTTCCCGGCGGGGGCGTCGGCGAGGAACGAGAAATCGAGCGCGCTGCCCTTGGTGATCTCACGCTTGTAGGTGAGCGGCTTCCACTGGTAGTTCGCCTTGATTTCGACCGGCTTGTCGGTGACGGCGAAGAAGCGGACCGGGCGGTCGGAAAGGGTCACGCCGGCGATCATCCAGATCGCTTCCGGCGCGGCGATTTCGAATTTCAGCGATTTCGGGCCCGCCTTCTTGAGCGTGAAACTCGACGCGTAAAGTCCAACCTGCGCCTCGGGATTCTCGGCGGTCCAGCCGATGACGGAATTCGTTCCGCCGGAGGGGTTCCACCAGTTTCCGCAATCGGTCCGGGCGATGACCGGAACCCGTTCGGAGGTGCCGTCGGCGTATTCCGCGACGATGACGCCGAGGGTTTCCCCGGCTTTCGGCGTCCAGGCCGAGGCGTGGAGCAGATTGACCGCGGCCGCCCGGTTTTCCGGCAGCGCGAGCGAGACGGAGGGAGTCGAGAAACTCCGCATCTTCCCGGCCGTCACCACGGCGCCGGAAGCGGACGTCTTGAAAGGCACGCCGTCCACCTTGACGGTGCCGGGCTTCATCATGCGCAGGTCGTTCTCCGGCCCCTGATCGGTCCAGCCGCCCTTGCCGTCGGTCGCGACCTCGTCGGCGAATCCGCGATTGGCCGCGCCGGAAAGATCGACCGGGGTGGTCTTCGCGGTCTCCACCTTGAAGTCGAGCGCCAGCGCCGCTTCGGTCATCTGGCCGGAATTCGGTGTCGCTCCGAAGCGGAGCGAGAAGGTTTCGCCGCCGAATTTGCGGTTGTCCTGGACCATGAGTTTAAGCGGATTGCCGCTGACCGTGATCCGGTTGCCCCCGGCGACTTCAAACGTCACTTCTTTCGCCTTGGAGTTGCTGTAGACGCTCACTTCCTTGTAGTCGGCGGGGAGCTTGACCGCTTTGCCGTCAACCGTGATGGTCATCGCGCCGGCCGGAACCATGAAGGCGCCGTGCAGGGCGTTCACCGTCGCTTTTTCAGCGAATTTCGCGTCGAATTTGAGAGAGAAGCTGTTTTCTCCGGTCGGAGTGATGGTTTCGGTCACCGCGGCAGGCTGGGTTCCGACCCGCATCGTTGCGGAGAGCGAGAGCCCGTCTTTGCCGAGCTTGTCCTTGCGGTCCTTCCAACTTGAGTTGGCGGAAGGCGACCAGCTCGGAGAATAATTCTGGATGATGAATTCCGCATCGCCCACCCGGAACGAGCCGTCTTTGTTGAATTGGACACCGTCGGGCAACTCCGCCGCCGGAAGCGACAGGGCGGCGGCCGCCGCAAGACTCAGAATGCCGCGTACAAACATAAAGCACTCCCTCTCTATTGGTTATACACTGGGAAAGAATATCGGTTTTAGAAGGTGATCGGCGAGAAATTCTGGTCGTAGACTCCCATGAATTCGACCAGGCTCTGACGCAGATCGGTGGCCGAGCCGGAATCGACATGGCCGTCGGCGCAGGCGTAGTTGGCCCGGTTGCCGTGCCGCAGCATGGCGGCGGTGTTGCCGGAAACTCCGCTCGGCGTGATGCTCCAGGTGGAGCGGCCGAAATCGGTGGCGTTCCCCGGTCCGATTCCGGAATCGATGTGAATCGGCGTCCGCGACGGCTGCTTCATGCGGTTGGTCTTGAAGTAGGTGCCGCCGTCCGATCCGGTATAATGGAACTTGCCGAGCCGGTCGCGCATTCCCCCGACGTTGTTGTAATAAGTGGCGTAGGCGTTGTAGGCGACCATGGCGTAGCAGCGGAATTCCGCCTGCGAGGAAATGGCGAACCGGGGCTGGGTTGAGACCGTCGGGCAGTAATAAAGATCGCTGTACCGGGAGCTGTTGTCGGAGGTCATTTTGTAGGGCAGGTAGACCGCCGTGTTGCGCTGGCCGACCAGGACTCCGGCGTAGGAATCCTGCCCCGCCGCCGTGCCGGTGCGATAAACGAAATTGTCGTTGCTGTCCGACGCGTAAGTGAGGTGCGCCTTCATGATCTGGCCGATCTGGTTGACGCACTGGGTGGATTTCGCCCGTCCCCGCGCCTGATTCAGCGCCGGAAGCAGCATGGATGCCAGGATCGCGATGATCGCGATCACGACGAGGAGTTCAATCAGCGTAAACAACTTTTTCATACAAATAGCCTCACTTATGGTTGGGAATACGATGAAATTCAAGCCTGAGTCGATGCATAGGGGAGCGGTTCCGGCCGGCGGAGAACGCCGGAGCTCCCGGAACGGCAGACGATGGTGGTTTCGCCGAAACTGATCGAATCGACGCGCACCACTGTGGTGCCGCGCGGCGCATCCGGTTCGCGGATCTGGCGGAACAGCTTTTCGGCGGCAATCCGTGCGCTCTCTTCCGGGAGGCTGACGGTCGTGGTCAGCGCCGGTTTGTGCGGGACTCCGCCCATCGTGAGTCCGCCGCAGCCGATGATGGATAGCTCTTCGGGAATCGAAAGTCCGAGTTTTTCAGCCGTGGCGAGAATGCCGATCGCCACCCGGTCGGTGCCTGCGAAAATCGCGGTCGGCCGGTTGCGGCGGCAGAAGATTTCATAACCGACTTTGACGCCGTCGTCGTATTCCAGCCCCGGAATGTCGTAGAAATCGGCCGGTTCCGGCGCGAGCCCGTATTCGTTGAGGGCGTCCTGGAACCCCGCTTTCTGCTTGGCGGAAAACTTGCTGTGGACCGGGCCGGTGACGCAGGCGATCCGGCGATGGCCGAGGTCGAGCAGGTGCCGGGTCGAGATCATCGCGCGCTCGCGGTCGTTGTGGACCACCATGTCGAGATTGTCTTCGCTGTCGCTCTCGGTGTCGAGGCTGCCGATCAGAACGACCGGGACGTTCCGTTTCCGGATTTCCCCGACGAACGCCAGCGAGTTGTAGCCGCAGAGGACGATTCCCGCGCAGTCGCGGTAGGAGGCGATTTCCGCCGGAATCGGACCATCCCCCTGCTGTCTGAAACAGGTCTGGTAGCCGGCCGCCCGGAACTGCCGTTCGAGTTCGCCGAGGACCAGGAACCAGTACCCGGACACCATGCTCATATTCGAGAAAATCGCATAGATGCACTTCGGCGGGTCGATTTTCACTCCGCCGCCGGGGAGGGCGTCGGTAACGAACGTTCCGCAGCGCGGGCGGCGGCAGAGGAAGCCCTCTTCCACCAGGTAATTGAGTCCGCTTTCGATGGTGATTGCGCTGACACAGAGCAACTTCTGCAGCTCGCGCGAACTCGGCAGCTTTTCGCCGGGGGCAATCTGTCCCGAGACGATCAACTGCCGGAGCTGATCGGCCAGCAATTGGTAGAGCGGCTGATTCTTCGCCGTGTCCAGTCTGAATTTATTCCATGTCATTTCGACACCCCGCAATCTATGTTATTCCTCAGCCTCTCCACCGGTACCTTTCCAGAAGTAACCGTTGGTGGCGTTCATGTCTGCCGGAATCTCATCGACCCGACGTGCTTCGACGTGGCCGTCGGCAAAGGTGACGTTCGTTCCTTTGTTGCCATAGTGCCGCCAGGCTCCGCCAGTGGCCGGGTTCTGGACAATCTGATCACGCTTGGCAGCATAGGGATTCGTCCAGGAATCATTGCTTGAGCGGTCGATGTCCATAAAAGCGGCGCGCATGGACGGTTTCTTAATCCGCTGAATGTGGCGGAGCTTCGGAGTTGTCGAAGATTCCCCGCCGCCATCGGAAGCGTAATAATTGTTGATTCCGTAGTGACGGCTGTATGCAATTCGGGTAGACGGTTGGCCGGGCATGGAAGGGCAACCAAATACTCCGAAACCGCGATATTCGCTTCCTACATAGATCAGAAACATGTTATCAGCAATGGGCTTGCCGGTAGCCATCGCGACAGAACCGTCAATCCATTTCCCGGAACCGGATTTGATATTGCCGTTGACTGACGGTACGATACCGCGATTCTGATCGATGTACATTGCCAGATAGCTGCCTACCTGTTTCTGGTTGCCGGTGCAACGAATATCTTTCGCCCGCGCCCGTGCCTGATTCAGCGCCGGAAGCAGCATCCCGGCCAGAATCGCAATGATCGCGATCACGACGAGGAGTTCAATCAACGTGAAACGCTTTTGGACCGAATTCTTTTTCATGGCGAACCTCCTCCGGGTTGTTTGTATCTGTGTTTGATCTTCAGCCATCATCTGTACCGAATCTAGTTATCCTTTCTCCGAGTATATTATGGGGCAGCCGCGACACAATGTCAACAGATAAGTACAAGATTGATATCTTTTTATGTAAAATAGATACACGTGAGGGCGAAAAAGGTCATTGCGGAGATGCCCGGCATGGGAAATTACGCCCGGATGGGGGGATGAAATGCAGCCGGAGGAACGGCTGTGAAGGACGGTGTGAGGTCATCCGGCTGAATGAATCAGGTACAAACAGTACAGATGACCTGCCGCGACCGTCAGTTGACGCGAACCCCGGTGAGTTCCGGCCATTCTCGGGTGCGGAAGGAGACATTCTCCTCGCGGACGAGCGTCACGCATTCGCCGTCGACCCGGACCCGGATGCTCCATTGGAACGGGGTTTCGCAGCAGGAGACGAGCAGCTCGAGTTCGCTTTCGGAGTCCCAGCGGGCGCTGGCCGCCATCCGGCGCTCAGGTCCGCGCCAGCACAGGCGGTTGTCGATTCGCCGTCCAAACCCGGCGACCAGGGTTTCCCCGTCGAGGGTGAGCTCGATGCGGTCTTCGAACGAGGCGAGCGCGAGAGTCGCAAACCCCGGTTCGTTCTTCGCCAGCGCATAGCGCCGGAACGGAAGACATTTTCCCTCCGAACCGAGCACCGGGAGCGACCACGCCGCCGCTTCTTTGCGGAAGGCTTCCGTCGCGGCGGGGTCGGGAGCGGCGCTTTCCCCGGCAGCGGGCAGCAGAATCTCCCACACCCGGTCGAGCACCGACTGCATGTTGCGCAGCCCGGAGGAGATGGCGATCGCCATCTCCTGGTCCGGCATCACGATTGCATACTGGCCGAACGCGCCGTCGCCGCGGAAAGCGTTGTGGCGGCAGCGCCAGAACTGAAAGCCGTAGCCGACCTTCCAGTCGGGCTGGTCGTTCATCGAATTGTCGCTCTGTACCGATACCGCCTGATCGAGGTAATCGGGCGGAAGGATCTGCTTGCCGTCGCGCATTCCGTGGTCAAGCAGGCACTGGGCGAAGGAGGCGATCTCCTCGGTGGTGAGATTGAATCCCCAGCCGCCGACTTCGATCCCCGCCGGAGAGAGCTCCCAGTCGTGGTACGCGATGCCGAGCGGATCGAAGAGCCGCGGCCGCAGATAGTCCCGCAGCCCCATGCCGGTCGCGCGGACCACCGCCGAAGCGAGCATGTAAGTCGCCCCCGAGTTGTAACAGAAGTGCGTCCCCGGTTCATAGGCCGGAGCCGCGGCGAAAAACGCCTTCTCCCAGTCTGCGGCGGGGGCCATGTCGTCCATCGTGCAGTGGTTGTGCCCGCTGTCCATCGCCAGCAGGTGGCGGATGCGCATCCGCTCGAACTTTTCATCGAGGTGCTCCGGCAGTTTATCCGGAAACAGGTCGATCAGCCGGGCGTCGAGCGAAAGTTTCCCCTCGGCGCAGGCGAATCCGACCGCGGACGAGGTGAAGCTTTTGCTCAGCGAAAAGAGCATGTGCGGCAGCTCCGGCGCATACGGTTTCTTCCACGCCTCGGCGATCACGTGGCCGTGCCGCATGATCATCAGGCTGTGGACGGAATCGAGTTCGTCGAGCGCCCGGAAAAAGGCGAGCAGCGCGGCGGGGGAGACCCCCTCCGCCTCCGGCGTGGAACGCGGCAGAATCCGCGGCATGATACCATCCTCCCTGCGAAAAATCAGTTGTAGGTCTTCCTAAGATAGTTGACTTCAAGCGATTTTTCAAGCGCGGCAAGCGAAGTTCCCGCCTTGGGGGTGAAGACCAGCTCCTTGACGCTTCCCGGCAGCAGCGTCAGCGAGTTGTCGCTGAAAATGCCCGGAATTCCCGGCGTGTCGAGCGTGACGTAGAAGGCGGGCCGGTCGGCCGAAAGCCGGACCTTGAAGGCGCCGTCCTTGCCCGCCTCCACCGCCGCCGTCACGTTGGCGTGACGGAACGAGCAGCGCTTGAAGACGTCGAAGAAGAAGGAGTTCTCGTGCGTCGCGGTGGTGCCGTCGGCGGCTTCCGCAACGAGGGTGAGCTCCATAAAGCTCTCCTCGGGGTTGAACCCGGCCAGCTCGGCCGGCTTGAAGGTCCGGAGACACCGGCTTTCGCCCGCCTTGAGGGCGGCGGAGAATTCGAACTTTTTAAGCGGAATCCCGTCGAAATCGTAGACCGTCGCGACGAGCGAAACCTTGCATTTCTCCTTGAGGTCGCTGGTGACGAAGAGCCGGGTCTGCCCGTCGGCGGGGTCGCGGTAGGCCACCGCGATCACCGGCGAGAAGAAGCGCTTCGCGTGGTACTGGAGCTGCTTCCACTTGCCGCCGTACTCGATGCTCGCCCAGGAGGCGACCGGCCAGTTGTCGTTGAGCTGCCAGAAGATGGTTCCCATGCAGCGCGGCTTGAGCGTGCGCCAGAATTCGACGCCGGTCTTGATCGCCAGCGCCTGCTGCACCTGCGAGAGATAGAGGAAGTCGCGGAAGCTCTCCGGCATCCGGAAATACTTGCCGAACATGCCGATGATCGGCGCGTTGCCCTTGTTGCACTTCTGGTGGTGGTCCATCACCGGCGAGAAGACGTTGAACTGGTCCGGCGGGCAGAACGAAGCGACCGTCTCGAACGACGGGAACGACTGGTAGCCGAATTCCGAGCAGAACCGCGGCTTGACCGAGTAGTAGGCGCTGAAATCCTTCGCGCCGTGCCAGACCTCCCAGTAGTGCATGTCGCCGCAGGAGTCGTCGTGCCAGCCGTCGTTGAAGTTGTTCGGGCCGCCGCAGGGGGAGCTCGGCCAGAACATCCGTTCCGGGTCGAGCGCGGTCACCCGGCGCTGGAGTTCGCGGTTGAGCCGGTCGTAGTTGACCAGATAGGTGGTGACTTTGTCCTTGTCATACCAGCGGGTCGCGCCGATCACCTCGTTGTCGCCGCACCAGATGGCCAGCGAAGCGTGGTGCTTGAGCCGCGGAATCTGGTAGTCGAGTTCGGCGACCACGCTGGCGATGAACTCCTCGGTGGAGGGGTACAGACTGCACGAGAACATCATGTCCTGCCAGATCATCAGCCCCTTGCGGTCGCAGATATCGTAGAAGATTTCCTTCTCGTACTGGCCGCCGCCCCAGACCCGGATCATGTTCATATTGGCGAGCCGGGAGGATTCGAGCAGGTCCTCGAACCGCTCCTCGGTCTGGCGTGACGGGAGGGCGTCGGCCGGGATCCAGTCCGCGCCCTTGGCGAAGACATCGACTCCGTTGACCCGGAAGAACATGGAAACCCCGCCGTCATCCGGGAGGTTGACCACTTCGATGGTCCGCAGCCCGATCTCCTTTTCGACGCTTTCGTCGGCGGTTTCGACAGTGAGGGGATAGAGCTCCGGTGCGCCGAATCCGTTCGGCCACCAGAGACGGGGATTCTTCACTTCGAACTTCGCCTTGACCAGGTTCCGCCCGGCCTTGAGGGAGGCGCTGACCTGCCGCTCTTCGCCGTTGAAGCGGAAGGTGACGGCGGTGCGGCACGGTTTCTCGGCATGGAGTTCGGCGACGGCGGTCACTTCGACCGACTTGCCTTCATGCTTCTGGTCGGTCCAGACGGCGTCGATGCGGCCATGGTCCGCGCCGAAGAGATAGAGCGGCTCGTAGACGCCGGCGACCATCAGCGTGATGCCCCAGTCCCAGCCGCCGTGACAGTGCGCCTTGCGGATCAGATTGAGGTTCTGAACTTTGCTGCATCCGTTCATCGGGATCGGGAACGGCATTTTCTCCGCCACCTTCTTCGCTTCGAGCTCGGCGGATTTGAAGTGGATGGAGATCGTGTTCATCCCCGGCTTGAGCAGAGACCTGACTTCGGGCCGGTAGCGGCAGAAGGCGTTCTCGGTGACAGCCGCCTTGCGTCCGTTGATCCGGATGGTGGCGAAGGTATCGACCATCTCGCAGTTGAGATAGACATACTGTTTGGCCAGAAGCTCTTCGGAGACCTCGAACTCGCGGGCGAACTCCCACTCGTAGCGGCGGAACTCCTGAACCTTCTCTTCATTCCGCCCGAAATAGGGGTCGGGAATCATTCCGGCGGCAAGAAGCGCGCTGTAATTGTCGCCCGGCAGCTCCGCCGGAATCGTCTTGTCTTTCCACTCCGGGCTGCCGAGCCGCCACTCACCGCCAAGGTCGATCATCGTACTCATATCCTGTTACTCTCCAAATGTTGTTGGCATGTCATAGCGTACAATATATGGGAAAAAGGCGGATTAGTCAAGACAAGTCAAGCCCGATTGCGAGAAACAAAATGTAATTTCATGCAAAAAATGTAAAATCAGCATTTCCAGCTTTGCACGGGACGATTTGCAGGATCTTCCCAAAACCGGCTTGAAAATGTCTGATTCCAATGTTATCTCTATAATGAAGTGAGAAATTCAGCTGCCAACAAGCAAGACAAAAAATGCACATTAAAGTCTTAATCGGTTATTGCTTTTGTCTGTTATGGTTGTGTTCCTGTTCGCAATCTGGTGCTGTTTCAGAGGGGTCTGGTCAATCCGATCATAGAGAAAAATCCATAGAGGTGGATCATGACTCCTGGGTGTGCGGCAACGACGCATTCCGCTTAACGGAGCCGCAAATTGTTGAAAAGCAAAGATTGGCATTGCGGGGAAACAAAGAAGCGGCAAAAGCATTGTACTGTTATTACAGTTTGTGGGAAAACAATGAGTATTTAGGCGGAGCATGGCTGTACATGGGAGCGGCTCTGGGGGATGACGTATGTATTCACAACATGAATTATTCGATCGAGCAGAAGTATTTTTCGCGAGACCGTGTTTTTATAATTCCCCATGACCAATTGAGTAAAATTAAAAAGCAAGCCTTGAAAAATCCCGTGGATTGCTTCTTGCTCTATAAACATGATATGTGGAATAATGATAAATCGGCAGCACAAAAATTGCTACCGACACTTAAACAGTTTGGTGTCAGTGAAAAGTTGTTGAATTTGAAGAAATGAAGCTGGCTTTCAACAAAGCATGGCATTCGGGTTACAATTGCAGAGACCGGCACGGCAAAAAAGAATGACACCAGCCATCGGTACCGGAACTGAATTTTGATCGGATTCTGACTCATGAAAACATATCAGCCCCGCAGACACAGCGGCCCTTTGCGGATTTCAATCCCGGGAATTGCTTTGCTTGCGTTGATATCATGGTTGATTGGCTGGAGTTATACTCTCTTTTATCATGAGAATCCGCTTTCTCGAACGGAATTACCCCATTCCTGGTGGGTTTTTGTATTTCCTTGTCTCCCCGCCATGTGGCTTTTATGGGTGTTGACGGATGCCGTTATCACACTATGCGTCAGGCATAAGCGATTGGAAGTCATTGACTGCGAGATCGATTCGGAAAAGGAAAGTATTCTGATAAAAATAAAACCAACCCATTACAAGCGGCTTTCAGAGGACAATATCACCGCAAGATTTGAATACATCTATCACGGAGGCCTCCCGCGATGTTTCAAACATCAAAAAACGAGGTATGATGAATCGAATGATTGGTATGAGGTGAAAATCGATGCGTCTGGATTACTGAAAAGCATCCAGATCAAAACCGTATCCATCTACATCAAACCCGTGAAACGGCTTCCCTTCCATTGCAGCTATCTGATACATAAATTTAAATATAATTGGATTAAATGGCTCGAGGATAACAGGAGATGACGCGGTATGCCGAAGATGAAATCCATTGTGATTGGGGTATTGATTTTCGCCGTTCCGTTGGTGTGGCTTATTGTGCATTTCACATCCATTGAACGACAGGCAAAAGAGACGTTGTGTCGCGAGCTTGCCGACGTATTGAAAACGCCGATTGAGTCGAAATTCCATTCTGGCGCAGTTGGCGAAGGCAACGATTCATGGATGGAATATCATTTCCAATTTGAAGTGTCCGCATCGCGCGCGACCACGCTTTCCCATAAGGAGTTCACCGCCGAAATGCTTCCAGATCAATCATATTTGCTTTGCGGGAAAGCCTCGTTTTCGGAACTTCCCGGTCAACCGCAGTGGCGGATGAATGACGTGACCTTTGAAAAATTGGTGAAGAAATGACTCCGAGCCGTAAATCGATAATACGCTTATTGCATCGTCAAAGATACCGGAGGGGAGGGGGGCGTGATGAAGATAGTGGCTATCGTGCCAGTGGCTATCGTGCCAGAGTGGCTATCGTGCCAGTCTTTGTAAGCGCATTTTTTTAAGATGCTTATTTGGCTATCGTGCCAGTCTTTGTAAGCGCATTTTTGGCTATCGTGCCAGTTGGCTATCGTGCCAGTCTTTGTAAGCGCATTTTTTTAAGATGCTTATCGCATAAAACATTGGCCTGGTTGCATTCGGGGGATTCGCGGGGGAACGATTTTCCCCCGCACCCCCATTTTTTACGATCTGGCGGCGAGTACGTTATCGTGTTATTGTTCCGCTCCTACCGCGGCGGGCGCTCCCGCGCCCTTACTTGTCCGCCAGAGGCGGCCAACTCTTCAACGTCTGCCTGCGGCAGACTATGGCAGAGGGCCTTCGCTTCGCTGCGTTCGACTGCGTCGCTTTGCTCCTTGCTGCCTGCTTCAGCTTCGCCGAACCATGCAGTTCTCTCACATCCGCTGCGCGGCGCCTACCGCGCTTTTGTAGCGGGCTGACACGTTCAGGGGCCGGGGAGAGAGCTACAATGTGATGAACAACAACCACGCTTTTGTAGCGAGCTGACACGTTCAGGGGCCGGGGAGAGAGCTACAACGTTATGAATGGAGAGAGAGGCCGCTATCGCGCTTTTGCATCGGGCAGACACGTTCAGAGGTCGGGGAGAATCCGGGCGGACTGACGCATTGCGTGTAATATCTATGCTTCCAGGCGGTCGGCTTTCGGGTTCCTTGAGGCGTAGCGGGTGAAGAGGTAGAGGCCTGCCGCCGTGCTGCAGGCAATCAGCACCATGGCGATCAGGCTCAGTTCGCGGCAGCCGTTCGCGTTGAGCAGCGTGTTGAGGAACATCGCCCCGGCCACGATCGAGAAGCTCTTGTGGATGTACTGCGCGTATCCGGCGTCGAAGGCGATTTTGTGCATTTTCACCCCGAGCGGGAAGCCGATGAATCCGCCCGTCGCCACCAGCACCGCGCCCCACAGCACCTGCCAGTTGAAGGTGCCGGAGTGGAAGAGATAGGTGATTCCGCCCGACAGCGTGGTCAGCGTCACCATCAGCCGGACGATCCGGCTGGTGTAGTGCTCGGGAACCCGGAACACCGAGGTCAGCAACGGGCGCATCAAGAGCCCGCCGCCGACGCCGAGCATCGAAGAGAGCACGCCGGTGCCGACTCCGGTGGCGAACACCCCCGCCTGTTTCGAGCGGGAAAAGTGCGGAAACTCTTCCGCTCCGACCAGCGTCCGCGAACAGGCGGTCTGAATGCCGATGGCGAGAATGAATCCGGTCAGCATCCATTGCAGCACGTCCGGGCCGAAGACTCCGATCAGTTTCTCGTTGAACATTTTGCCGAGAAGCGAAGAACCGATGGCGCCCACCGCCAGCGGGATCACCACCAATCGCCCCGGTTGCGACTTCTTCCAGCCGATTTCCGGGAGCTGCCGCGACACCGTCGGAATCGTCGAGGGGACCATCTGCAAGAGGCCGATGCCGACCGCGTCGAGCGGGTCGAAGCCGAGAATCAGCATGGCAGGAACTACGATCCAGCCGCAGCCGACTCCCCAGAAGCCGCCCGACATCATGCCGACCAGCCCGATCAGCGGACCGGCGATCCAGAGTGCGGTATTCATTTTCCGTTCTCCCCGAGTTCTTTGAGGAAGGAGGCGATCGACGGTTCGCAGTGGTCGAACGCGCCGCCGTGGTCGCAGCCTTTGAGATGGAAACAGCGCACCATCCGGTGACCGAGCGCAACAAGGCTCGCCGCCATCAGCGCGTTTTCCTCCGGCCGCCCCGGCATATCCCGCCCGGATTCGCCGGTGACCAGCAGAATCGGCGGAAGTTCCGGCGACAGGTGATAAAGCGGCGCGTAGCGGTCGATCACCGGCTGAAATTGCGTCTGCGGATAATGCAGGTCGATCTTCAACTGGAAATGGGTGGTCATCTGCCCGCTGATCAGCAGCAGCCCGGCCAGCTTGCGGTGATCGAAGCCGTGGGCGGCGAGGTAACTGCCGTCCATGCCGATCATCGCCGCGAGGTAAGCCCCCGCCGACATGCCGCCGACGTAGACTTGCGCCGGATTGATCCCGTATTGTTTCGCGTCTTTCAGCACCCGGGCGACCGCTGTCGCCGCATCGGACAGCGCGGCCGGGGCCGGGAAATCCGGACTCAGCCGGTAGCGTGCTTCGATCACCGCCATCCGGCCGTCGAACAGCACGTCGGGAACCTCGCGGTCGCCGCCGGTCAGCCCGCCGCCGTGAAACCAGACCGTCGCCGGGAGATTCGTTCCCGTTGCCGGAATATGCAGATAGATCCGCTGACACTCCCGCCCGGCGATGCCGTAATCGACGGTCTCCGCCGGACGATACGCCGCCGCGTTCCGAATGCTCAAATCGCTCCAATCGCCTTTCATGCTTCCTCCGCTCCCTGTCGGGTTGCTTGATTTGTCATATTGTATACTGTATACAATTATAGGAAAAAATCAAGAGCCGGATCGCTTTTTTTGCGGAAAAACAATGAAAAAGGGGATACCCGGCACCGGCAGAGTGCCGATGCCGGGTAAGGGTTGCAGACGCGCAGCGTCCGGCGAAACTCCTATTGATAACTTTTCCGGGTCGGTACAAACTCTCCCCGCTTGAACGCGCTGACATGGCCATCGACCAACAGAGAGTGGGTGAAGGGATTGTGCCGGGCAAAATCAACTTCATTGCCGCCCCAGTCGACATTGTCCTGAGTGACCCAATTCCGAACATTGTCGAGGACAAAATGGTTTTTGGACGGATTTCGGACCCGGCTGAGATTCAGTGCCGTCGTGCAGGTTGCCGTCCAGTCGGTTCCGAGTCCCTGGGCATATCCGACCGCCATCCGGTTGAGGCCGTATCCCGGACCGTTTTTCAGGGTCGTCACCGTGCCGGTCGTCGAAGTCTGGTCCGCGAGTGTAATCCGGGGGCAGCTGAACACGGAATGTCTCAGAATATTGTCATAATTACCGGCATTCCGGTCAACCCCCTGATAACGTTCCAGAAGAAGCACATACCAGTAGATTCCCGAGTTCGCGTCACCCGGCCGGTTTCGGGCGGGCGGATAAAAATTCCGGCTGTCGGCCGAGTAAAGTTCCAGATATCCGCCGATCTGTTTGAGATTCGATTTGCACTTCGTCGAGGTCGCCTTGTTTCGCGCATTGTTCAAGGCAGGCAACAACAGAGAAGCCAGAATGGCGATGATCGCGATAACGACGAGGAGTTCGATCAACGTGAATAAAATATGTATCTGTTTGCGTTTCGACATCGTTTGTCCCTTTGTTTTGTGGAATGGTTTCGGCATAGCCGCAGATTTTCGTTTCAGTTTGCTTTGCGTTCGAATTCATACCAGATGGTTTTGTCGCGGCCGGTATCGAATTCGAATTGAGCGACATCGGCAGCCGCCCGATGCCTGCGCTCTCCTTTTTCGCCCAGCGCCCATACATCGAATTTCCCATTTTTGAATGAGAGAATTCCTTTGACCGGCTCGACCAGAACCGGCGGCGTTCCCGGCAAGCTCCAGTTTTTGGGTTTGGTGGAAACATCGCCGCTGTTCACCGATTCGCCGACCGCGATGAAAAGAATCCGGGGTGCGGCGGCCAGCGAAGGAGCCGCCCCGGAGGCGACGAAGAAAACGCCGAAAGGAGATTTTACCGCCAGAGAGCAGTCCTTGAATTCAAAATGACTGGTGCGGTCGAAGAATCCTTCCGCTCCCTGCACCCGGGCGGTATCGACCACGAAGAACCCCTCTTCCCAGTTGCGATAAAACTCCCCGGTGTCGGCAACGATAGTCGGAGCGAGCTTTTCCGGCAGCTCCATTTTTTTCAGGGCGCGCCAGGGAACCACCCGGTTGAACTTGCTTTCATCGGTCTTCTCGCCGGGATACAGAATCCTGAGTTTGTGTTGCTCGGCGAGATTGAACATCCCATCGTGCAGAAACGCCAGTCCCCGCGTGTTTCCGTAAACATCATCTTCGGTGCATGTCAGCAGAATCGATTGCCGGGCGGGGGAGACCACGCCGCCGCGCAGCAGAAAGGAACTGAGCGGAAATGTCGCCAGATACGTGGTGTCGTATTTGACGTCAAGCCGGTGCCCGATCTTTTCGGAATTGTCGCCCTGCGAAGCAAAAATATAGAATCCGTCCCACTGTTGAAACGCCTGGAGAGTGGAAAAGAACGGCAGTCCGACGGCCCGGTAGGCCGACCGCCCGAACTCACTGATGGCCGTGCGGTGTTCGCTGCTGATCAACGGTTTGTCCGGCATCGAAGCAACGGAGAACCGGGCGAACAGTTCTTTGGTGTAGGCGCCCTCGTTGCGGGGAGGTTTGACCAGGTCGCTCCAACGGTCTCCGGGCAGGAAACGGGTTTTTGCATCGACGCCGTCCAGATATCCGGCAAACCCCCAATAGAGATGCGCGTCCATGAAGTCCATGCCGGAGGAAGAGCTCATGTGGTAGAAGTTTTCTCCGAAATTCGAGCCTGAAACCAACCCGTGATATCCGAGGGAGGCGATGTAATTACGCCACATGGAAAACGAATCGCGGAGCAGCCGGTCCCAGAAGCGCGCCGAATTCTCCCGGGTCAGCCCGGGATCGAACTCTTCCGCAGGGAGATTTCGCTCATTCAGGTAATCGCGGAAGCGTTGCTGCAGGATGGCCATTCCGCGCGGCGGCAAATGTTTTATCAATCCGCCGTTATGATAGCCGATGCTGATTTCATTCACGATGCCGATCACGGCAAGCTGCGGATCTTCGAACAGCGAGAGGCCGGTATAGCGGTTTTTGCGGCAGAAAAACGCTTTGATCCATTTCCTGGTATAATCCTGAACCGCGGGATCGATCATCATCAGCAATTTGAACGAGTGAAGCGAAGGCAGCTTTTCGTATGGAATTTCCCCGGGGGCGGGCATCAGGGACGAATCCACAATCTCGTCGGTGACATAGATACCCTGCTTTTTCAGCGCAGCAAGCAGGTAGTCCAGTTTCTCCATCGCCTCATCGTTGAATGCAAGCGTGCTTTTTTCCCGATTTTCATAAAAGGGCACCGCGCGCTGCCAGGAGGGCGTCAGGTGATGAATCCGGACGATATTGATGCCAAGCCCGGCCAGTTTGGCCGCAAACTCATCCGCCGCGGCGTGCGTCGAATGATCGAACACCCGGGAGGCTACCAGATTGAGACCGAACCAGCGGACTGTTTCGCCGTTGTCGAAAACAAAATCTCCGCGCTCATCGTGCAGATATCCATACTTACCTGCCGGAGCATGATTGAGAAACGAGTAGTTGGCAACAGAATCCGGAGCGATCCCCCGAATCAGGAATGGAAAGCTCCCGTCTGCGACTTTTTCCGCCGGAAATTCAGCCGGAACCCGAATGCGTCGCACCCGAATTCCGAGCGGAATACCGGTTTTTACGACAGCGGCGATGCGGGCCGTGTTTTCCGGAACCCGGTATGCTACGGAAAAGGTCCGGAACTGCCCTCCCGTATTCTCCAGTGCGGCCGCTTTGCCGGACTCGCCGGGGCTGGACAGCCGTTTTCCGTCTTTCGTCTCGAAGAGCAGCAGGAGCTGCGGGAACCCTTTGCGCTCCCGGAGGTTCCCTTCCGGATCGGCGACCGCCAATTCAGCCTCGATGCGGATGTTCATGCCCGCCGGCAATTCTCTCTGAATCACTTGTTTCAACTGAAAATATTCCCCGTTTCCCGGTGAGAATACTGCCTCCCGATTCACCGGGTCCAAGGAACAGCGCAGGAAACTCCAGTCTTCTTGTCCCTGTGAGAAATCGCCGTTCCTTATCAAATCTTCTTCCGCCGCTCCACACGGCAGCATCAGAGCGAGCATCGCCAATAAAGCGATTGCCGTTTTCTCAACACAACCCATTCTCTATCTCCTTGTCTCTTTTGATGGAAAACGTTTTCTTTCAACTGCAAAAAAAACTCAGCCTGAGTTCCGTTCGATCAACGTCGGGGTGACCATAATCGCTTCATGATAATCGGGATCGGCGATCTTCCGGGTGATGTAGTCGAAGGCCATTCGGCCGAACTCCTCGAGCGGCTGCTTCACTGTGGTCAGCGGGGGAGTGGAGTACTGCCCGTTGGGGGAGCCGTCGAAGCCGATCACCGCCAGCTCCTCCGGCACCCGGATGCCCAGTTTGAGACAGGCGGAAAGCGCGCCGAGGGCGATTTCGTCGTCGCCGCAGACCAGGCAGCGCGGCAGCTTCTTCCGCTCGGCGAGAACGTGCAGCCCGGTCCAGCCGTCGGCCCGGTTGTAAAGTTCGCGCCGGGGAACGTCCGGCACGCCGGGGACGGAGCCGTTCAGCACCGATTCCGGCCGGAAAAGGCCGGGACGCACGCTCAGGAACTTCCGGAGATCGCCGAGGCGGTCGCGGTGCTGCTTCTGCGGATTCCGGGTCAGCTCCCCGAGAAAGCCGACGCTCTCATACCCCTTCCGCAGAATCAGGTCGGCGATCAGCCGCATTCCCGCCGTGTTGTCGCAGTTGATGGAGGGCTGCGGCAGCTCGTCGGGGTTGTTGTTGATGATCACATAGGGATACCCCAGGCGGTCGAAGCGGCGGAACATCGTCTCCATCTCCTGCTGGCGCGGGTTGCTGATGTGCTGGAAACTCAACATGACCAGCGCGTCGATCCGCTTGATGTCCATATAGCAGCTGTAGTCGGTGCCGTTGATGAGCAGCAGCTGATAGCCGTGCGCATTTGCGCTCGGTCCCAGCCCGTTGATGATCCGCATCGGATATTCCGAGAGAAAGCTCACCGAAACCTCTTCCGGCAGCGAAATCGAGAACCCGATGGTCATCGAACTTTGTCCCCGCAGCAGCGTCGCGCCGTAATTCGGTGTATAGTTGAGCTTGCGCGCAGCCTCGTGGATCTTCTTCATCGTCGCGTCGGCCACCAGCCGGGCGCCCGGCGTCGCATTGAACGCCTTCGAGACGGTGGTGATCGACACCCCCGCCGCCGCTGCAACCTCTCTGATTCCGACTTTTGACATCATTGACAACCTCCACGGAAAACGTTTTCTATCATTTATTATGATGCAAAAGAGATGTTTTGTCAAGACGGCGATCGAAAAAAAATGGAATTTCATGACGGGCGGAGGCGTTCCGGAATGCGCCCCGGACCCTTGCAAAAGCGCAGGCCGTTTCGGCGAAGGTTGCGGCGGTTAAAAAATTAGTCATTTCTATTTGACATTTTTGCCGAAGACCATTATATTGATAACTGGAAATGAAATCCCCTCCCGTTATCACAAGATGCAAACAATTCGGCAGGGAATCTTTTTTTGACAATGATATTAGGTGTAGCTAATTATTGAAAGGAAGAGAGAAATGAAAAACGGCGTTCCCTGCTCCTGCGGATGCGGAGCTCAACCGAAACACGCGCCGGAGTTCCGGGTTTCGGCGACGAAAGCGGACCTGTCGCTGGCGAACCTTCCGGTCGGAGTGACGGCGACCATCGTCAAAGTATTGCCCGGCCTGCGCGGACGCAAGAAGTTCGCCGACGTCGGCCTGGTGGCCGGAACCGAGCTGAAAGTCGAGGCGTACGCCCCCTTCGGCGGCCTGATCCGGGTGAAATTCATGGATACCAGCATGGCGCTCCACCGCGATGACGCCGCCGGAATCCTGCTCAAATGCGGAGAGTCCGCCGAATGAAGACGAAATTTCGCATCGCGCTGGCGGGCAATCCCAACTGCGGCAAGACCTGTATCTTCAACGCCCTGACCGGAACCCGCCAGCATGTCGGCAACTACCCCGGCGTGACGGTCGAAAGCAAATCCGGCCGCTTCACGCTGAACGGCTTGGAGATCGAGCTTGTGGACCTGCCGGGCGTCTATTCGCTCTCGTCGAGTTCCCCCGAGGAGGACGTCGTCTTTCAGGAGCTGACCCGGCCGGGGATCGATTTGATCCTCAACGTGGTCGATTCCACCATCCCGCGCCGGAGTCTCTATCTCACCACCCAGCTTGCCGAACTCCATATCCCGATGCTGCTCGCTTTCAACATGAGCGACGAGGCAGACCGGAAGGGGCTGAAATACGATTTGCCCAAGCTGGAACGGTATTTCGGGGCTCCCATCGTGCGCACCGTCGGCTGCAAGGCGGGCGGCGTCAGGCCGCTGCTGGAAAAGCTGGTCGAAACGCTGCAGCACCTGGACAGCCACGGCATGCCGATGCTCTCCTACGGCGGCGACATCGACGACGCCGTCGAAGCGGTGGCCGCGAAGATCGGGGAACTCGGCGTCGAGCGTTACTCCCATATCCCGGCGCGTTTCTTTGCGGTCAAGCTGTTGGAACACGACTCCTGCGCGATGGGGATTCCGGAATTCCAACCGGTTCATGACGAAGTCGAAACGCAGATCGGCCACCTCAAGAGAAAACACGCCATCGAAGCCGACACCTTTCTCGCCGACCGCCGTTACGCGATGCTGGCCGGGGCCTGCCGCGACGCCACCTCGATGACCGGGGAACGCCGCCGCGAAATCTCCGACAAGATCGATGCGGTGATGACCAACCGGTATCTCGGGCTGCCGCTCTTCTTCCTCATCATCTACCTGACCTTCTGGTTCACCTTTACCTGCGCCGACCCCTTCATGGGCTGGATCGAGGACGGGTTCGGGATGCTCTCCGACGCCATCGCCGCGAGCTGGCCGGAGACCGCCATGCCCTTTCTCCGCTCGCTCGTCACCGACGGAATCATCGGCGGCGTAGGCGGAGTCCTCGTGTTTTTGCCGAACATCCTGTTCCTCTTCTTCGCCATCGCCATTCTCGAGGAGTCCGGCTACATGGCGCGGGCGGCTTTCGTGATGGACGGCCTGATGCGCCGCTTCGGGCTTCAGGGGCGCTCGTTCGTGCCGCTGGTGCTCGGTTTCGGCTGCTCGGTTCCGGCGATCCTCGCAACGCGCTGCATCGAGTCCGAGCGTGATCGCAAGACCACGATCATGATCCTGCCGCTGATGAGCTGCGGGGCGCGGCTGCCGATCTATGCGCTCATCATCCCCGCCTTTTTCGTCGAGAAGTACCAGGCGCTGATGATGTGGATCATCTACATGATCGGCGTGGCGGTCGCCCTCATCGCGGCGCGGCTGCTCAAGTCGACGCTGTTCAAGGGCGAGGGCGAGGTCTATCTGATGGAGTTGCCGCCGTATCGGATGCCGGTGCTTCGCAGCCTGCTGCTCCATATGTGGGACCGCGGCAAGATGTACGTGCACAAGGCGGGGACGATCATTCTCTTCACCTCGATCCTGCTCTTCTTCGCCAACACGCTGCCCGAGCGGGAAACCTTCACCAAAGATTACTACGGGCTGATCGAACAGGTTCGGCAGGAGAAATCGCTGACCGTCGAGCAGGTCGGCGACGCCGTCGCGGTGCTCGAAAACGAACGCCGGGCCGAGGAGCTCGAATACACCGTCTCCGGGCGGGTGGGCAAGTTCCTCGAACCGCTGTTCCGGCCGATCGGTTTCGACTGGAAGCTGACCACGGCGAGTATCGGGGCGCTGGCGGCCAAGGAGGTGTTCGTCTCCCAGCTCGGCATCCTCTATGCGGCGGGCGAGGCGGACGAGGAGTCGGTTCCGCTGCGCGAACAGCTGATCGCCAATTACACGCCGCTCCAGGGATTCTGCATCATGCTCTTCAGTCTGCTGTCGATCCCCTGTCTCGCCACGCTGGCGGTGGTCCGGCGCGAGATGAATTCGTGGAAGATGGCGTTCGCCGAGGCGGGCGGGCTCTTCGTGCTGGCTTATGTCTGCACCCTGATCGTCTACCAGGCGGGGACTCTGTTCGGCTGGGGAACCACGCCGGTCGCCTGAAGCCGGAGAACGGACGGGATTCGGGTGAAAAGTAGTTCATTGACGGCTTTCTCCGCTTGAAACGGCCATCCCGTCCGGATATAGTATACTCCTTCGCACACCGGAACTTTGTCACGGAATCAAGGAGTATCCATGAAGGTTGCATGCATATTCGGAGAAATCACGATCACCGGGGAGCTTGGCGGATGGAACGTCTCCGCCCGGCGCGAACCGTCCATGCCCGGGTTGGAATTGATTCATATCAGGCTGGCATCCTCCGTTCCCGCCGTTCCGCCCGGCCTGAAACTCAGTTGGAAGGTCCCCCAGCTCGGCATGCAGTTCCGGTGGCATCCGATGTGCCGGTTCAACCGGGCGCTTCCCGCCGACTGGGGTGAGGCGGTCACGTCCAACCTCGCCAGCTCGGCGCCGGTCATGCAGTTGGGCGGCATCGCCGGGAATAATAAGATGCTCTTCGCCGTATCCGAAGCGAAGCGCCCGGTCCGAATCAATGCCGGCGTCTGCGAGGAGTCCTGCGAAATCGCCTGCTCTGTCGAACTTTTCACTGTGCCCGAAGCGCCGATCTCCAATTACGAGACGATCCTCCGGCTTGACGCCCGGACGATCTTTTATGCCGACGCCGTCCGGGACGCGTTCGACTGGTACACCGAATTTCCTGACTACATCCCCGCGCCGGTGCCCGAGGCCGCATACGAGGCGATCTACTCGAGCTGGTACAGCTATCATCAGGATGTTTTCGCCAAGCCGCTCGAAGCCGAATGCGAACTCGCCGGAGAGTTCGGGATGAAAGGCATCATCGTCGATGACGGCTGGCAGACCGACGACAACAACCGCGGCTACGCCTTCTGCGGCGACTGGGAGATTTCGGAGAACCGCTTCCCCGATATGCACGCCCACGTCGACGCCGTCCACCGGCTCGGCATGAAGTACGTGGTCTGGTTCTCGGTGCCGTTCGTCGGCGACAAAAGCGCGAACCGGAAACGCTTCGAAGGCAAGTACCTCTACCGGATTCCGCGGCTGGATACTTCCGTACTCGACCCCCGGTTCCCCGAAGTCCGCGAGTTCCTGATTTCCATCTATGAGAACTCATTGCGGGAGTGGGACATCGACGGCTTCAAGCTCGATTTCATCGACAGCTTCCGCTTCGACGGAGAAGACCCGGCGGTGAAGGAAAACTATGCCGGGCGCGACATCAAGTCGCTGCCCGAGGCGGTGGACCGGCTGCTCTCCGAAACCATGGAGCGGCTGGAGCGGATCAAGCCGGGCATTTTGATCGAATTCCGCCAGAGCTACATCGGCCCGGCGATCCGCAAATACGGCAACATGATCCGGGTGGGCGACTGCCCCGGCGACATTCTGTCGAACCGGGTCGGCATGATCGACCTGCGGCTGAGTTCAGGAAACACCGCGGTTCACTCCGACATGCTCGAATGGCACAGTTCTGAAACGCCGGAAACGGCGGCGCTCCAGCTCTTGAATGTGCTCTTCTGTGTGCCGCAGATTTCCGTGAAGCTCGAAGCGGTGCCGGAATCCCACCGCGCCATGCTGAAGTTCTGGCTCGGATTCTGGCGGGGACACCGTAAAACGCTGCTGCACGGAACGTTGACACCGCTCTGCCCCGAGCTCTGCTATCCGGTCGTCACCGCCGAAACGGCGGAAGAGACGGTAACCGCGGTTTACGGCTCCGGCCAATGCGCCAAGGTGCCCGGCGGTTCCGTGCGCACCTGCTGGGTGGTCAACGCCGGCAGCGAAGCAGCGTTGATTCTGGAACTGCCGTCCCGTCCGCTGAGCGTCGAGCGCTTTGACGTGACCGGCCATCCGGTCGCCGGAAGCATTCCGGAAGCCGGTATTTCGCGGATTGCGATTCCCGTCTCCGGCCTGCTCAAGCTTCAATTCTGATTTCTCTGCGGGACCCGGAACCGTCGAGCGGCAGCTCCTTCTACCTCATGGCGAGAAGGTTGTCGAGCATGAGGGCGGCGACGGGTTCCCGCGCCGCCTTGCCGCCGAGGAGGAAGGAGCTGAAAAGAATCCGCCCTTTCCCCACCGGACGCTCCACCGCGATCAGGCTGAAGCCGGAGTCGCGGTAGTCGTATTCGATCGGCATGAGTTCATCGTCGGCGAGGCCGTTCCCGATCCGGGCGAGAATCTTGTCGTCACCGCTCATTTTGTTGATGCAGATATAGTTGTGCGCAAGGAAGGTGTCGCGGTTCCACCAGAAAAGGTCCGCTTCGGAGAGATTGCGGAACATCGGGTGTTCCGCCGCACAAAGGTCGGCGCGCTCGGCGTGCTTCACCAGATTCATCGCCCAGCGGGACCACTGCGGCTGACACGCCCGGACGCTTCCCAGCCCGGTGCCGAACAGATTGTCGGTGCAGGGGCCGGGATTCTGTTCGAGCACGATCACCAGCCCGCCGCGTTCCATCCAGTCGCGGATTGCCTCCGACGCGCTGCGGGTCTCCGCGCCGACGGCGTGCGGGCCGATCACCAGCGTTGAGTTTTCCGGCTCGATTCCGGCGATCAACGCCGGATCGGCAAGCTGTTCTCCGTTGACGGAGAGGCGTTTCTCCGGGTCGAAGATGACGATCCGGCGGGTCGGTGCAGCGGCCTCAGGCCGGGGATAGAGGCGGAGTTCCAGATCGTTCCATGCCACTTTTTTTCCCTCGCAAAATACTTCCAGCAGCAAGCTGTGCTTTCCGGTGCCGGAGATGGGACCGAGCTCAACCTCTTCGGCGACGGATGCGTGATAGGCAACCTGCCGGGTCCGTTCCAGCAACGTTTTTCCATCACAGGTAATGCGGATGGTAAATTCTGCGCTATCAGGGAGATGGATGTTCTCGTGAAAGAGCCGGAGGGTGCCCCGGAGAGTTCCGCCGGAGGAGAGATGACGGTCGAAACACTCGAGCTGAACGTGCACCGGGCCCAACACCTTGCGGAAGGTGTCCCAGATCAGTTTGGGCTGAAGTCCCTCCGGGCCCTTTTGAAAGGGGCGGCGGAACCAGGTGTACTGGCCGAACGGGATGTATCCGGCAAACGAGCTCTCCGGGTTGCGGAGCCGCCAGAGCGCCTCGGCGTACTCCTTGAGCAGGAACGACTGGTAACCCTGCGCCTGTTGACTGAGGTTGGTTACCGTTCCGAGGCGCATGGCGACGACTTTTTTCTGCCGGATGTCGGAGTGGCCGATGAAGCATTCTCCGTCATCGTTGGTGTAGGCCGCGATGCTCTCGGTCGAGATGCAGGGCTGAAAGAGCATGTCGTCTTTCCGGGTGTACTCGCCGAAGTGCCTCAGGTCGAAGATATTCTCGGTGTACCACCCGCCATACTGGTGAACGTCGTCGATGTCACCGACGCTCTTGTGGATCAGATTGGCGGCGTCGCCGTTGGAGTTGGAGATGACCGGGCGCGAGTCGAGTTTGCGCACCTCCGCAATCCAGCGCTCCAGAATGTCGAAGAGCGGTTTGCCCAGCCCGGCGTCCCGTTCGCAGGCGACGATTAGTTCGTTGCCCATGCACCAGATGGCGACGGAGGGGTGGCGGCGGTACTCTTCGACGAGGGAGAGGATCTCCGTCAATTCATTGGTTTCGAATCGCTTGCTCCCGTAAGAATAACAGCCGAACGAACCGTGAATCGGCATTTCCAGGATGACCATGACGCCCTGCCGGTCGCACTCGTCGAGCCAGGCGTGCGGGGGCGGTTCGGTGTGGAAGCGGCTGATCTCCACGCCCTGTGCGCGATAGGCCGAGACGAACTGCTCGATGTACTCCCGGTCGTGTGGGATGTTGCAGTGGGGGAACCCGTTCTGGCCGCGCAGGAAATACGGCTTTCCGTTGAGGCGGAAATCGCTGTCTTTGACCTCCAGCCGAAGCAGCAGCAGCGGCTGGACGATGGTTTGAATCACCGTCCCCGCCGGGTCGATGAGTTCGCTTGTGAGTTGATACGGGTGCGGCGCAAGCGGCCAGGTGAAGACCGGGTTTCCGGGTTGAAGCGGAGTCTTTGCGGCAGCGGCCGGAACGGTGACGGAGACGGATTCGGCTCCGTCGGTGAGCGTCATCCGGACGGTATGGTTTTCCGCATTTCCGTGGAGTTTCGGCAGCACCTCGAAGCGGGTCCCAACCACTTCCACGGCTGGAACTTCCATGTAGACGGCGGGGCGGCGGACCAGATGGACCTCGCGCCAGATTCCGCCGGCGCGGAGCGAGGAGCCTAAGGCGACCGGCCAGCGGATGTAGCGGGGGCTGCGGACGAATTCGGGGTCCTCCCCTTCCGGCAGAAGTTCCAGCGAAGGCTTGTCGGTCACTTCCAGCACCAGCTCGCTGCCTTCGCGGACCGGGTCGAGCCGGACTTCGAACGACTTATAGGCGCCGAGGTTCTCCGCTACCGGCTTTCCGTCGAGGAACACCCGGCACCGGGCGGCGACGCCCTCGAATTTGAGCAGGTCGCCGGATCGGACTTCGCCTCCGAGGATTCTGCGGTAACGGCCGGTTCCGACAGGGTCGCGGAATTGGGGATTCGCATAGCTCCACCCATCCGCGTTCCAGGCGTGAGGCAGCGTGACCGCCTGTTCGGTTTCGGCTCCGGGTGCGGTGAAGAGCCAGCCGTCGTTGAAAGGGCGCATTGTCGAGTCGTGGAACAGTTCCTGTGACATGGTGCAACTTCCTTATTGATAGAGAAAATGTGTCATATCGGCTTTCGTAGGGACGCAGCATCCGCCGCCGGCGGCCGGAGCCGTCGGAGCGAGTTTTGCGCAGGTTGTGCCGGGTCCGCAGACGGGATGTTTCATCGCTTGATTTTAAAACTGGTCTATTTTATATACCAATTAATATAGGCGGGCTGATTTCCTTTTCAAGTTGAAATCCTTTGGCGACGGGAATATATTAACGAAAAAGTCGTTCCGAGGAGAACATGGCGAACATCCCTTCCTACATGCTGATCCGGCAATACGTGATGGAACTTTTCTTCACCCATCTGGATTACACCCGTCCGTTGATGTCGGAACACGCTCTGGCGGAAAAGTTCGGCGTCAGCAGGAGCACCATTCGCCTGGCTCTGGATGACCTGGTGCGTGACGGATATCTGGAGCGGCGCAACCGCAGCGGGATGTATCTTTCCCGCAATTATGTTGTTCCTACTCCCGGGCGGTATCGGAAAATCCTGATTGTGACCGGCGACGGGAAGTATACTTTCCTGTCGCAGACTTTCCTGCACATTCTTTCGAGAGTATACGACTGGTTTGCCACCCGGGAATTCCGGCTGGTGCAGGTCAGCCTCTCGGCCGCCTGTTCGCCGGCGGAGGAGCTGGCGTTTCAGTCGGCGGCGGGTGCGCTCTGGATCATTCCGCACCGCGACCTCACGCCTGAGATCGAGGCGTGTCGGAAGCTCTTTCCGGTGCAGGTGCTCTTCGGATACGATCCGGCGCTCGACTGTTCGGTCCGCGTCGATTATGAAGCGGGGGCCCGGAAAACAGTGCATCGTCTTCAGGCGGAGCATGTGACGCGCCCCTATCTCCTGGGGGCATCCGACTTTCCCAACCGGACGCCGTTCATGGAGGCCTGGAAGCAGGCGTTTCCGGAGAGCGCCGACCGGATGCTGCCGATTCCGGAATGCCGCCGCGAATTGCTGGCGGAACGGTTTCGCCGGGAGCCGCCGGAAGGGATTTTCTGCTTCGGTTCGGAATATCCGGAACTGGCCGCGGCTGCCGCAAAGACCGGAGTTCGCGGCCCGGTGATCACCGACTATCCCGCGATGGCGGCAGTCTATGCAGATGCCGTTCCGGCAACGGGAATCCTCGACCTCGCGCCGGAAGAAGAGATCCGGCGCGCCTGCGAAGCCCTGGCCGGGCTGATCGAACATCCTGGAACGCCGGGAACCCGCCGTTGCTTCACCCCGTCGCTCCGGTGGAAAGACGGGACCATCGACTGACCCCGCTTCCGCAGCTTGCAGGTGATTGCCGCGTTACAGGAAACGGCGGCGGTAATCCCGGGGCGAGAGCTGATGGATTCTGCGGAATTGGCGAACACCTCCGATATCGAATTTCGGAACGTCGCAATCGATTGGGCCACTGACGTTTCCGGCTGGCGGAATGACGTCCGTGCGACCGGTTGCGGACAACTGGAAATAGCCGGTTGCCGCTTCCGCAAAGGCGTGGCGGAGGAGTGACGAATTACTTCTTCTCTTCGATTTCGCCGCTGGCGATGCAGCCGCGTTCATCGATGATGTTGAAATACCATGCCGTGGCCGCCGGAGGAATCTCCGCGGTAGCGGTCCGCTTTTCGCGGTCGATCCGGGCCGGGATGATCTTCCAGCGCCGCCTGGTCCAGTCGCCGGTGTCCTCGGTGCAGTTGAGTTCCGCCCGTTTCAGCGGGACCGGCGCATCGTAGACCACGCTTTCCGGCGTCTGCGAGACGATGCGCGGAAGCGGTTTTCCGCCCCTGACCGTCGCGTCGGCGAAGACGGCCACCTCCGGCGGGTCTCCGCTCGGCGGATGCGCGTGCCCCATGCCCACCCGGAGCGCGGCGCGGCGGAGTTCCGGCTTGACCAGACGGCAGGTGCTCCACCAGGAATCGGGCCGGAAGTGCCTGTCCGAAACTCCGTTGCAGAAGAGGATCGGCACCTTGTTCTCCGCCAGGTAAGACGACGGGTCCCAGAGCTGAAGCCAGCGCTCGACCAGTTCCGGCGGCATTTTGGCGAACTCGGTTTCCTTCCACGACGAGTTGCGCCCGAGGAATCCGCAGCCGTAGACCATCGCGGCGAATTTGAAACGGCTGTCGAGGCTGACGGCGGTTTCGCCGACCACCGCTCCCCAGGAGATGCCGGTGACGCCGATCCGCTCCGGATCGATCTCCGGGAAACTCCGCAGCAGGGTGTTGGCGCGAATCACCGCTCCGATCGCATGGTATGGCCACTGCTCCTGCGGCGGCAGCCCGGTGTCGCGGAACACCCGGTCGAGTCCGGGGCCGCCGTCGGGATGGCGGACGCTGTTGTCGCTGCCGGATTCCCCGTTGTTGCGGGGCACTCCGCCGGTGGTGTCCATGGCGAGCACCGCGTAGCCGCGTTCCATCCAGAGCCGCGCCCAGTAGCGGAACGCGGTTCCGCCGCCGCCGTGCACGAGGATGATCGCCGGGAGCTTCCCTTCAGTCTTTGCCGGCACTCCGTACCAGGCGAAGATGCGGGTCGGCTTGCCCCGGTAGGGCAGCCCGTCGTAGAAAATTCCGCGGATGTTCTCGTTTCTATTTGATTCGTATCCCGGTGCGGGAGCCCAGCCGGGGAGGGCGAACAGCGCCTCCCGGTCCGGGAGTTCCCCGCCGGTCAGCAGCAGTGCGGCGAAACAGAACAGGAATGCGAACCGGAGCTTCATTTCAGCACCTCCGCCGGAATCCGGCAGATTCCGATTTTCTCCTTTGCGATGCTGTAGACCAGATAGATGTTGCCGTTCCGGGTGATCGCCTGGAAATACTGCGCGCCGCCGACCGCCGGTTTGCTGATCCCCGGGACCGCTTTGTAACTGATGTTCATCAGGAGTTTGGTACGGTCGAACATCCGGCCGTCCTTCGACCAGGTGATGTAGGCGTTCTGGCGGGTCATGTCGCTGCCGACGAACCAGACGGTGCCGTCCGGCAGCTCTCCGGCGACCGGCATGGCGGTGCCGAAGAGGTTGGTTTTGATGCCGGGGCCGTAGCACGCTTCGGGCGTCTGCTTCTCCGCCGCGTAATAGGTGGTCGGGTCGAGCAGGTTGTCGCGGACGGTCACGCTGCTGCCGTCGGGGCGGATGAACTCGGTATGGTGCGCCAGCCCGTTTTTGCCGTTCGCCGCCAGCTTGTCGGTGCCCGGCGCATACCGGGGCCGCCGGTTGAAGACGGCCTGACTTCCCTGCAGCGCTTTCCGGAACTCCTCCGGCGCTTCGGCGAGCGGTTTCGCGGTGTCGTAGGGCGGCAGGAAGCGGCCCATCTTCTTGCGGATGGAGGGGGTCACCTGGAGTTCGGCCGGGGCGGGATCGCCGGAGATATAAACCTCCGAGGCGGGGCGCAGCTTGCCGTCTTCGAATTTCCACTCCTGCACGAACCCCATCAACTGCCAGTAGATGTCGAACCGGAAGGGCGGTTTGCGCCCCCGGCTGTAATGTTCGTCCGGAACCGGGCTGCAGTTGGCGTTGTGGTGATAGAGCATGGTGTCGGTCCAGCCGTCGCAGAGCAGCAGGCGGCCGCGCAGGAAGAGGCGGCCGTCGATCAGCTGGAGCGTGCCGTCCATGAACGCGCCGGTGATCAGGTCGGAGTCGTCCGAAACCGGGCGGCGTCCGGCGGGCATGGCGGGCGGGGCGAGTTCGACAATCTCCTCCGGCTTCCCCCAGTCGATGCGGCTGCCGTTGTCGCGGAAGGTCCCGACCCGGGCGAGGAGTCGCTGCCCCGGCCCGTTTTCATCCTGCACGTGGTTGGTCCAATAGACGATCACCCGGTCGCCGAGGACGACGAATTGCTGGTGGTGGTTGTAGGTGCCGTGGAGAATGCTTTCATAAGTTCCACCGTTTTCCGGCGAGGCCTTCGACGGTTTCGGGTCGTAGAGGAGTTCGGCGGCGACGCCGTCGAGTTGCTCGAGTCCGAGGCCGGGGCGGGCCGGGTCGAACGATGCGGGCGGCCTCCATTCGAGCGGCGGCGCCGGGTCGGCCGCGGCGGCGGTCAGGGTCAGGCCGGCGAGCAGAAGTGCGGCGGCGAGGGTCCATGGTTTCATCGGGTGCGTCTCCTTCATGTCGTTATTGTCCGATCCAGGCGGTGGAGCTTCGGCTCAACTGCCGGGTGATCTCCGCCGAAACGTGGCCGTCGGCCCAGGATACGTTCGAACGGTTGTCATGCCGCATCCACATGCCGTAGGGGTTGTTGTCGGGGTCTTCGAGCTTGCTTTTGATCCGCCAGGCGGCGACGGTGTCTTCGACCTGGTGCCCGCTGTCGGCGAAGGCGATCATCGTGGACGGCTTGGCGATCCGGTTGATGCGGTAGAAGGGGCCCGGGTAGGTTGCCGAACCGGTCTTCGGCCCGCCGAGCGGCCCCCAGTTGTAGCCGTACGAGGGTTCATTGGCGTCGAAGGTTCCCGGCGTTGCGTTCCGGTTGAATCCCGTATCGGCCGGGCAGTAGAAGATTTTCGGCAGTTCGCCGCGCCAGGTTTCCAGCGGCTGGTAGCCGAGGTAGGAGGCGAACTGGTACTTGTGCCAGCGTCGGTTCTCCTCGTTGCTGTCGTACACCATGAACCCGTTGTTGTCGTTGATATAGGCGAGGAAAGTTCCGCCGATCTGCTTCAGGTTGCCGATGCAATTGGTCGCATGGGCCCGTGCCCGCGCCTTTTGGAGCGCCGGCAGCAGCATCGCGGCGAGAATCGCGATGATGGCGATCACGACGAGGAGTTCAATCAAGGTGAAACATTGTTTTTTCATGTTCGTCCTCCGATGGTCTGGGGATGAAGTTTTCATCATTACGGGTTCTGTTCCGGCGCGTTCCCATATGGTTTTATTTCCTGTTTATAATTATGACGGATTCCGGACCGGAAAGCAATCCGGATATGTTTGCAAAAGGAATAAAAATTTTTGCTTTTTTTATATCTATTTCGACGTTAATACAAAATATTAGGAAAAATATAGATATTATTTGCAAAAATGCTTGAAAAAAAGCAATGCTTTTCTATGGTAAGAAGAGGAAGGAGCGCGGAACATGGAACGGCCAAGACGTCTGATCGGAGAGATCCGGGAGAAGTGCGGAAAACTGGAAGAGCCGACCCGCTATCTGAATGGAATCGGCTCGGTGCATTCCGAACTTCCCGGCAGCATCGTTCTCTTGCAGCGGAACCGGGGGCATCGGATTTACCGGACGCCGCAGCCGTTGCAGCTGCTCCACGGCTCCTATGTGCTGACGGTGAGTTTGCAGGAGGAGGGGCTGATCTGCGCCGCCGAGCACACCTACCGACTGCCGGAAGGCGGGGCGAGCGTGGTTTATCCGTTTCAGGGGCATCATTACATGGTCGAGCAGGAGAATTTCTTCTGGCTGGTGGTGACTTTCAGTCTGGAGAACGCCTACTTGCCCGACTTCATGTTCCGCAGTTTCGAACTTTCTCCGTTCGCCTGGCTGCTGCTGGACCGGGTGGTCGATCTTTACTTTGAACTCCTGCCCGGCCCGCAGGACCGCGTCCGGGAGGGGCTGCTGCAATCGGCGCTCTATGCGTTTTTGCTCGAACTCCGCCTCGGGAACGAAGTCGGAGAGGCGCGAGCCGGCGGCGACAGCGCGCCGCCTCGCCGCCACCGGGTCGAGGTGTTCGAAGCGATGAATCGCCGGATCATCGACGGGATCGCGGACCCGGAGCTTTCGGTCTCTTCGCTCTCCTCCGAATTCGGCGTATCGGTTCCGTCGATGTATCAGCTGTTCCAGCTCCTGGTCGGCTGCAACCCCGGTGAATATATCCGGACGCTGCGGATCAAGCGGTCGATCAAGCTGTTGAATGCGAACGATATGCTGATCGCCGACGTGGCCGAGAATTCCGGCTTCACCTCGCAGGCGATTTTCAGCCGCTGTTTCCGCAAGGTGGTCGGCTGTTCGCCGAGCGAATATCTGCGGCAGCACCGGGAGTGAGGGCGTTCCCCGGCACTGCCGCCATAAGTTACCGGAGCAGCTCCAGTTCCGACCAGACGGCCGGATTGTTGCTGTTGTCGCTGCAGGCGTTGGAGTTGACCTGAAACCGCGGCTGCTCTTTGCCGCGATTGTCCACCGCGACTTCCAGCCCGATTTTACCCAGCGGACCATCCGGCAGGCCGAGGGCCGCGAACGGAATCGCCAGCAGGGCGCTCCAGCCGTCCTTCCTCATGTGGTATTCCGTTTTCACTCCCGGAATCGGCTTGCCGCGAAGTGAATTGTCGCCGCACATGCCGTAGACGGCGACCTCTTTGCGGCTGTTTTCCGCGAAGGGGGTGAAGAGGAGCTGGTAGTCGAACTCCTTGAGGAAGCCGGGCACCACCCGGTCCGGGCGGGCGCTGATGAAGAGTTCGATCGCGTCGCCCTTCCAGACATCGGCGCCGTCGCCGGGATTCCAGCCGGGCTCGTCGTCGGTGATATGAAAATCCAGCAGCAGGAATTGCCGGTTCCACGCTGCCGCCCAGCGGACGAGAAATTTGCTCTTGTCGATTCCCGTCGCGCTCATCTCGTGCCACTGCACGCCGGGCGCGTCGAAGGCGGCGGCCGGGTCGGCGGCGAACCGGCATTCGCGTTTGCCCGGGCGAATGACTCCGCTCCACTTGCCGCCGTCGCGGGAGAGTTTCCCTTCCACGGCGGGACCCAGCCCGATCAGGTAGACCGGGTCTTCGGTCAGCGTGAGCGGGAGCTTGCCGTTACGGACTTCAAGCTCTTCGGAATTGCCGACGATGTCGGTTCGGGTCAGCCGGTCGCAATCGGGGCGGAAGAGGATTTTCTGCTCGGGTCCGTCGGTGTAGAGCGCCGCCATGCTCCGCCCGTCCGGAAGACGGAAGAGCATCGCGCCGATGTCGCTGCCGAGGTCGAGGTCGCCGAGGTAATCGCTTCCTTCCAGCAGCCGGGCGACGGTCGCATAAGCGGCCAGCACCGGCTTCGGGGTGAGGTCGCGCCGGACGAAACCGAAAAAGTGCTCCTTTTCGGCGGGATTCGTCTCCGGCTGCCCCATGCAGTAGGGCATGACCGCCTTGATGTCTTCGGCGAACATGATGAGCGAAGCGCGCGCCATGCAGGCGGCCTGCTGGTGTTCGGTGTTGGCCATCGGCCCCTGCGGCGGAGTCGGCCAGCCGATTTCGGTGACGTAGAGCGGCAGGTCGCGGCCGAGCTTGTCGCGCAGCAGCCGGTGATAGTTGCGGATGCGTTCGCGCAGCTCCGACCGCTCCGGGCTGGACTTGAAGTCGGGGCTGTAGGGGTGGATGCTGAGGAAGTCCATCCCGTTCATTCCGCCGTGTTCGATCACTCCGGCGAGATGGGTCATCGGTCCGAGGTTCGGGCCGACCAGCGCATCGGGCCGGGCCCGCTTGATCGCTTCGAGCGTCCACTGGGCCAGAAGAGCAAAGTCTTTGGCGTCATAAAGATCCCACGGTTCATTCCAGATTTCGAAATACTTCTGCTCCGGCGGAACCCGTTTGATTTGCTCGGTGATGAAATTCTGGTAGAGCTCCTTGTCTTTGGGCATCCGGAGGCACCAGTCGCCGGCCCGTTTGCCGAACCGCTGTTCATCGTAACAGTAGGAGGGGACGGTCTTGACTTCGAACAGTCCGACGGTGTTGTGACCGGAGAAATAGGTGTTCAGGAATTGATCCATCTTCGTCCAGTCCGGCCGGGCCGGATCGCCGCCGGTCTGCGGGGCGAAGCAGAGCAGCCCGCGCCGCCACGGCAAGCCGAGTTTTGCGAACCCCTCCGACGCTTCCGGCGACCCGAAGCCGAGCTGGATTCCGAAACGGGCTCCGGCGGCGAGCGCCTCCTGCATGGTGCGTTCGGAGAGCGGAGCGGTGAGGAAGGCGGTTTTTCCTTTCTGCTTGCGGACGTTGTGGTCGGCGGCTTCCGATTTTGCGTCGAGCGTGAGCTCGTAGTAGCCGGACGGGAGTTTGCCGAGGGCGATCCGGGTTTCCGTCGCGCCGGGGGCGGTCTGCTGCGAACCCGAGTCGATGCAGTTGCCGAAGTAGTCGCGAAGCTCGTAACTGATTTCCGTTGAAGATTTTTCCGTTTTCAGCTTCAACGGAAGTTCCACCTCCTGTTTGGCGTCGAAGAGGTTGATCGGCGGCTTCCGCACAAAGGCGAACAGCGGCCGGTCCGGGGCCGGTTTCCGGTTTGCCGCCTGCTGTGCGGGGCCGAGCAGGGCGATTTCGGAGATGGCGAGCATATAGTGCGCAAGGTGCGCCTCCTGCTTCACGTCGACTTCGAAAAACCGGGCGTTGACCGCTTTCGGCAGCGGAATCCGGAAGGTGGTGGAGTTCCCGTACTTGCGGTCCGCCGGACGCCGGAACACGGTCAGCTCCGCCAGCTTGTCCGGTTCGTTCCCGGCCGAGACCGTCGCCGTGTCGAACCACTGCTTTTCGTTGTGTCCCCACATCCAGGAGAGATCGACGCCGGTGACGGTGACCGGGCGCGGAAATTCGAACCGCACCCGGATCGATTTCGGCTGGGCGTTGCGGTAGACCGTGCAGGCGACCTCCTTCGAGTCGGTTTTGCTGTCGGTCAGGAACCGGCAGTCGGGGTCGCCGAGGTCCTTTCCGGGAATCTCCCGGCCGTTCTCATCGAAATAACGGTAGGTCACGCCCGGAGCTCCGGCGAGGTTGGCGTCCGCGGCACGGAGCGCCGGGCACGTTGTCAGCAGGGCGAGAAACAGGATTGGAATCAGTCGTTTCATAAAGCGGGTTCCACCATCAGTAAGCGTTTTTCACCTGATACGGAAAATTCTGCCGGTTGCATTGGGAAAGCACAATGCGATCGACATGGCCGTCGGTCCGGGCGGTGTTGGCGGCGCTGTTGTGCCGCATGGAGAGATAGCCGGACATATTGATCGCATCGGTCCAGACCGCGCCCCACATCGGCCCGACATCCTTGCTTTCGCTGCCGTCTTTGAACCGTCCGCCGTCGTAGGCCAGCACGGTTTCTGAGGGGCGGCGCAGCTTGTTGACCTGGCAGTAGACGGTGGCGCCGCCGTAATTGTACGGCCCGTTGCCCATCACTCCGCACGGCGTTCCGTAGGCGTTGGCGTAGTAGTTCTTGCCGGTTCCGGCGATGTCGTCCGTGCTGAGCGAGGCGCAGGCCCAGACGTCCCCGCTGTCGCCCGGTGTTTTACGGGCGAGCCCCACCTTCAATTCGGTTGCCGACGTGGAGCCGAGCCAGGCCCCTTTGTAGGCGGCGTTCGAGGCGGAACTGCCCGGCAGGTAACCGCCGGCGATCAGCCGCAGGCTCCAGTTGACCCAGTTGGGGGTGGTGCGCGGCAGGCAGTCCCGGCTGTCTCCGGCGTAGGCGAGGGAGGCCGTCGCGATCTGCTTGAGGTTCGAGACGCATTTTGCGGCGCGCGCCGACTCCCGCGCCTTCTGCAGTGCGGGCAGCAGCATGGCGGCCAGGATGGTGATGATGGCGATCACAACGAGGAGTTCAATAAGCGTGAATGGTTTCCGGGACATGATGAAACTCTCCTTTCCGGGTTGAAACAACTGAAGACTGGGAATTGGTTTCGTCCAAGGTGGCGGGAATCATGATCTGGATGGGCGGGTCGTCCGGCTGCCGGAATTTCTCCTGGAGCCTCCGGGCGGCGCGCCTCCCCATCTGGCGGGGGTCGAAGCTGATGTGGAGAATTTCCGCATTCCGCCGGGGACGGTGGGAGAAGGAGAAGAGGAGCACCTCTTCCGGAACCTTGATTCCATTTAAAATCAGCATTTTCCGGATGATCATCGCCACGTCGATGTAACTGATGACCAGTGCGTCGGGGAGGTCGCCCCCGGCGATCCAGCGATGGATCTCTTCGACGAACGACGGGTACTCGGTGTCCTTCACCGTCCGGTAATCTTCCGGGCGGATCGGCAGGCCGTTGCGCATCAGTTCGGTGCGGAACCCGGCGTAACGCGGCAGGTCGTGTTCGGTCACCAGGAATCCGATCCGCTTGCGGCCGAGTTCGAGCAGCCGGGCGCAGCCGGTGATTCCGGCGTTGAAGCCGTCGATGGTGATGACGTCCTCCGTACTGCTGAAACAGTCCGAAGAGGCGATCACATAGGGAATTCCGCGCTCCCGCAATTCGTTCCGGAGTTCGGGGGAGGGGAAGCCGAGCAGGATCGCTCCCTCGTAGCTCTCCGGCTGCGGCGGTTCTTCCGTCGCGGCGGGAAGGACCAGGATCGACAGGTCGAATTCCTGCGGGTCGAAATTCTCCTGAATCCCCGCCACGGTGGAGCTGAAGCAGTCCAGCGCCAGCGGGTCGCTCTGTTCCGGCAGCGAACAGATCAGCACCGCGATCCTGGTGTGGACGCAGTTCCGGTAGTTGAGCTTCTGCATCGCGTCGAGCACCACCTGCCGGGTCGCGGCGTTGATGCCGGGGTGGTTGTTGAGAACGCGCGAAACCGTTGTCTGCGAAACATTCGCATACTCGGCGACGTCGTTCATCGTCACGGTTGACTTTGGTCGGCTTGCATTCATAATCACCTGCGGTTCTCCTTATGTTCGAGTTTCATTCATAATTATAGGGAATTTCGAGGATGATGCAAGAGACGGCATGGAATATTTGTCGAATGATTCATGAAACGAATATTCCATGAAAATTCATATTCCGGAATCGGGCGTGCGAAATGACAAAAAAACGCGGCGGGGGTCGAGCCCCTGCCGCGGTTGAAAGACGGATGCCGGATGCCGGTCAGACTTCGGAGGAATCTTTTTCGATCTTCTTCATGCTGAATACGATGAAGGCGATGAGGACGAGGATCAATACGCCGAGGATGGCGAAGAACACCTGGCCCCACCGGGTGAATTTTTTCTCCGGAACCGCCGGCTTGTAGTTCGGCGTCGGCTGTTCGTTGCCGGTCCGGAATTCGTTGTATTGCCGCCGCGCCGGATCGACTTCACTCAGCATCCGGCCGATTTCGTACTGCCCCGGCGGAAGCCCGGCGCTGCCGTAGCAGAGGCGGGCGGGGATGGCGGCGGGCAGAAGGACCAACCGGAATTCCGGGCCGATTCCTTCCGGCTGCGGCTGGTTGAGCGGCGGGTTGTCCTCGTTGAAGACGGTCAGCTTGCAGGAGGCCCCGAGCCGCCGGAGTCCTTCGAATTCCAGGGCGGTGGTCCGGGGACGGAGTCCGGGCAGTTCGAGGCGCTGGAGCCGGCCCCGCTTCGTGTAACCGCTCTCCGGATCTTCGAGCAGGACTTCGCGGCTCCAGTTGACGTCGGGCGTGAGCAGGATCAGGCGGGAGAGCGGCTGGCGTTTCCCGTCGAACGCGATCACGGTCGTTTTGGTCTTCGCGTCGTTGGTTACGCTCAGGACCTCCACCGGATAGGCGGCCGTCGCAGGACGCACCGTCTCCCGGAACTCCCGGCTCCGGTCGAGGTTGACGCCGTCGATCTTGAGTTCGCGGTGAAGCTGGCTGTATGCTTCGCTGCGATTCTCCGGCCTGCTGCCGGTGGCGATCTGGCGCCACGGCGAAACGTGCTCTTCCCCGTAATTGTCGATGACCAGTTTCAGCTCCCGGCAGACCGCCGTTTTCGGCAGCAGGAATGTTTTCCGGCTGACCGCGAGGCGCGAGCTCTGGTCGAAGAACGGCTCGTCGGCGAGGAGTTCCGTCTCCTTGCCCGCGGCGTCGATTGCGAAGGCGGAGAACCGTTTCTCGAAGTCTCTCTCACTGGTCCGGATGGTGATCCGATCCAGCCTGAGCTCCTTCTGGGGCGGGATCGGCTCGACCAGGATGACCGCCCGGTTGTCTTTGACCGAAAGGGACTTGGCGCGGGACGGTTCCGGGATGTACCGCTGCTCGGTGCGCAGCACGAACACCTGTTCCCGCTGGAACGGCAGCTCCACGCCGGAGGCCGAGAAGAGCCGCATATCATCGAGCGAATCGATTCTGGAAAAGACCTCCCCGGGAAGGCGGACGGAGTTGAACTGTTTCTCCTGAACGTTCGCCTGCGGCGTCAGCTCCCGGAAATACCGGAATTCGTTCTCTTCCGCCCCGGCAACTGCGAAGACGGCGAACAGGATGGCGAACAGGGTGCAAAACGGCTTATTCATGATGCGACTCCTCCTGCTCCGGCTGTTCCTGCCGCCGGAAAAGTTGTTCCATACGCATATAGGCGAAGGCTCCGATGAAAAGCAGCAGCCCGACGGCGAAAAACGCGATGATCCGGTAGAGCGCCTGCGCCTGCGACATGTCGATCAGCAGCGCCTTGAGCGCCACCACGGCGAAGAGCACCAGCCCGGTCATGCGCAACGCCTTGACCCGGAATCCGATGCCGGTCACGATGAGGATGAGCGCATAGACCGCCCACAACGTCGACAGGCCGCCCTGCGCGAAATCCGGCAGCTTGAGTTTGAGACCGTGGTAGAGTTCGAGACTGCTGTAGACGAACCAGAGGGTTCCTGCCGTGATGCCGAAGGTCCGCGCCGCGTCGGTTCCCTGCGCTTTCCGGAACAGCGACCGGGCGATCCACGCCAGTCCGAGGACGAAGACCGCGAACCCAGCCAGCCGGAATCCCGAGAGCGGGTAGTAATGTTCGAACCGGGCGGTATAACCGATGCGGGCCAGGTCGAGGAGCCCGGCGAACATCAGCAGCATCATGCAGTTGAACAGCGCGACTCCCCTGGCGAACCGGCTCCGCTGGAAGAGGAAGGCGATGGCGGCGAGATAGAGCAGCGCCGAGAGCAGCAGCCGCAGCGTCGGCACTGTCGCCGGGAGCTTGGCGATTTCGATGCGGAAGAGGGCGAACCCGAGAATCGCCCCCGCATAGAGCAGGATTTCGGCGATGACCGGCGAATCCATCGCGGTGAGCTTCGGTTCGTTCCCGGCGATTACGTCGGAGCACTCTTTGCGTTCGGCGCGCTTGCTGATCCAGAAGCCGGCCGCGAGCGAGAGCGAATAACTGCCGAGCGAAACCGCCCGTTTAAGGAGCCCGGCGTAATACTCGCCGTTGGAGAAGAGGCTGTGGCCGAGCACCTGCAGCGCATGAAAGCCCGCCACCACATAGAGCAGATAGCTGAGCAGCACGAGAACCCGGCTGCGGGAGTGCACGCCGAGATAGAGCATCGCCGCCGCCTGGATCGCCCATGCCGCGGTGAGCCAGCTCGACGAGAGCAGCAGCGGCAGGCTCAGCGAAACCGAGAAGGTGCAGAGCGTGAGCAGCGTGAGATAGAGATTCCGGTCGCGGACCTTGACCCGGAAACAGAAGAAAAGCTCGACGGCGAAGACCAGCGCGGCGAACACCGTCACCGCCGCCGCGTACTTCGTCCCCGGCAGCGTCCGCTGCGTCGCCGAGATGCCGAGATAGAAATAGAGTCCGGTGTTGGCGAAAAGCAGCAGCGTTTCGATCAGCGTGATCTTGAGCCGGTGAATCAGCGAATAGCAGACCGGCAGCAGGCTGAACAACACGAAATAGGCGGAGCCGAAGAGGATCACGCACCGGTAGTCCGCCAACTGCTGCGAATCGAAGAATTTGTCCGTCGCCCCGAAAAAGAGGGCGTAGTTGAAGACGAAGGCCACGATGTTGAGCAGCCGCCAGTTCCGGTAAAAGGCGAGGAACAGCGAACCCGCGCCGATCAGCAGCAGATAGGCGAAGAGTTCCGGCAGGCGCTTTTCGCCGGTGGAGAGCATGACCGGCGTGGCGTAACCGCCGACCACCGCGATCAGCGCCACCAGAAGCGCGTTCTGGCGAAGCGCCAGCAGCGCGGCGAACACCGTGATGAGAATCATCAATGCGAACGCCGTCACCCCCGAAAGCAGCGAATAGAGCGATGCGGCGGCGAAGATCGAGAAGTAGAGCGCCACCACCCCGACGCCGGAGAGTCCGAGCCCGAGCAGCCGGTATCTGGCCGACTTCGACAGCTTGTACCCGAAGGCGAGAATCGCCAGCCCGGCGGCGATGATTCCGGCGATGCGCAGCTCCGGCGGAACGAGGTTCCGGTCGTGGGAATATTTGACGAGGAACCCGAGGGCGAACAGCGTCAGCACCACCGCGCTGCGGACCAGCCAGACGGTGGCGACGGCGTATTCGACCGCGATGTTGTTCGGGCGGAACTCCTCGCCGACGACGATCCAGCTCCAGATCTTCGCCAGCGCTTCCTTCGCGTGCCGTTCGAACTCCGACTCCTTGCGGGGAGCCGGGGGCTTGGGCGGGGCGACGGGCCGGGGCGGCGGCGGAGGCGCGGCCGCCGGCTTCGGGGCCGGAGGAGCAACCGGTTCCGGCCGGTCGAGGGCGAGGGCAAGCGCCGCCGCCTTCTCCTGCGGTTTCGGCGGCTCCGGCACTGGCGGCGGAGGCGGAGGCGGAGTGGGCACGGGGGCCGGTTTGGGCGGAGGCGGCGTTGGTATCGGCGCGGGTGCCGGTACGGGTTTGGGCGGCTCAGGGGCCTTGGCGACGACGGGTTTTTCCTGCGGAGGTGGTTGCGGCAATTGCCGGGCGAATTCGCCGGGCATCCGGTCGAGTTTTCGGCGGATGTCGCCGAGTTCCTCCCGAATTCCGCGCAACGCCAGGAACGCGAAAAATTTGCTGCCGATATAGACGATCAAAGCGACAACAGCCAGAAAAATCAGGAGATTCTCCATAAAATCGTCTTCCTTATTTTATGTGCCCGGTTCTACAATACCCCGGCTTTACCGGAATGCAAGTTTCCGGCGGCAGTTCCTCTGGCGGCGATGTTTCCGGTGAATGCTCTGCCGCCTTCCCCGTCCCCCGATTCCTTCTCCCTCGTTTGAGAAGCGAAAAGTTGACAAAGTTTCCTGATGGCAAGTTCAGGCGTTCGGATGGGCCGGTATTCGGGTCGCGACCGGCGGCGTCTGGCTGAAGAATCCAACAACAAAGAACAGGAGACTGCCAATGGATCTGATGGAGATCATCGGAAAGGCCGCGGCGGGGGAGGTTTTGAGCGAGGCGGAACGTACCGCTCTCGCCGGCTTCCGTCCCGGCGATTCCGACCCTTCCGCGCTGGAGAAGCGCAACCGCGAGCTGGAGGCGCGGCTTGAGGAGCTCGAAAAAAGTGCGCTCACCGAACCTGAACAGCTCAAGCGCCGGTTCGACACCGAGCTTTCCCGGCTGCGGGAAACCCTCAAAACGGCGGGGGCCGAGCGTGACGCCGCGAAGCAGGAGCTCGCCCGCATCGGATTCCGCCGCCGGATCGAACGCATCGCGCAGGAGCACGGATTTTCCGATCCCGATTACCTCGAATATCTGTGCGGTCGCGACCGCGTCGATCCCGAGTCGGCGGAGGCGGTCGAACCCTTCCTGAAGAATCTGCGCGAAAGTTCGCCGCGTTTCTTCAAACTCGACCTTGCTCCCGGCGCGCCCGAGCTTCCGCCGCCTCCGGCGAAGACCGAACGTGGCGGCGGCGACATCCTGTCGCTCCTGGCCGAAGTCCCCGTCGAAAACGAATAACCGGTTCCACAACCCACAAAGGAGTATTTGAACCATGTTGTACAGCTACAGTTTCCAGAACAAGAAGCGCGATCTCTCCGACGTCCTCTCGACCGTGATCAAGGACGAACCGCGGTTCATCAGCCTCTTCAAGCCGAGCGAAGACGCGACGCAGCAGAAGCACGAGTGGCTGGAGGACCAGCTCACCGGCCGCAGCGTCACCGTCACCGCCGTTTCGGAAGGGACGCTCTCCGCTTCGGCCGCCGACCTTGCCAAGCTCCGGGTCGGCACCCTCGTCGTCGTGAAGGACGATTCGGCGCTGTTCCGCGTTTCCGCGCTGACCGCCTCCGACTTCACGGTGGCGCTGGTCGCCGCCAACGGTTCGTCCACCGCCTATCCGGCGGCGAACGACGTGCTGGCGATCGTTTCGACTCCGGTGCAGGAGGGCAGCAGCGCCGGCGACGGCGACGAGACCGGGCTCACCGGACAGTGCGAATACAACTGCACGCAGATTTTCCGCAAGGACATCATCCTCTCCGGCAGCGCGCTGGCGATCAATGTCTTCGGCTCGGTGGACAACCAGCTCAACCGGCAGACCGCCTTCGCCCTCGGCGAACTGGCGCGCGACCTCAACCGCGTCGCGCTCTTCGGCCGCCGGGTCGAAGCGGGCACCTCGGCGCGCGGCGAAGCGGGCGGCCTCTACTTCTTCGGCTGCGCCGCCAGCGGACTGTCGATCGACGCCTCCGCCGCCGGATTCGACAGCGTCGCGGTCAACGACGCCGCGCAGGCGGTGCTCGGCGCGGGCGGCGACCCGTCGCTGATCCTCTGCTCGCCGGGACAGGCGCGCGTGCTGTCGAACGAGTACAAGAACCAGCTCCAGATCGTCCGCTCCGACGACCGCCGCGGCGCGTATGTCGCGGTGATCGTCAACGAGATCAACGGGCGCGGCATGACCGTGATGGCCGATCCGGACATGCCGGACACCGACGCCTGGATCGTCGACCCCGCCGGGTTCGGGCTCGCCAGTCTGAAGGGGCGCGCCATCACCGACACCGACGCGACGCCGAAGGGATTCGACGGCATCAAGCGCATGGCGCTCGGCGAAGTCACCTTCCTCTTCAAGAACGCCGGCGCCCGCCTCTGCCGGGTGAAGAACCTCAAGGGCAGCGTCGACGCCCTCGCGGCGATCCGCGCCGCGGAGTAACTCCGATGGGTGTGACACTTGCCGAACTGCGGACCGCCGCCGACGCCTACTTCCTCCGCCATCTGGCGGGGGAGGAGTGGCGGCTGCTGCCCGAGGAGGTCAGGCTGGGCGCCCTCTCCGGAGCCGAGGCGGATGTGGCGCTCTACTTCGACCGGACTGAAGTCGACCCGGAGAATCCGCTCGAACTCAACGCCGTGTTCGAGCAGGCGCTCCACCTTGCCCGGAAGGAACGGGCCGGATGCGCGCCGCGCCGCCGGCTGGTTTCCGAAGACATCTCCGGCGTCGGCAGCCGGACCTGGGAGTACACCGGCGACGGCGAACCTCCCGACTACGCGCCCCGCGCGCTGAAGTTCCTGGAGTCCGCCGCCCGGCGGCGCTTCCGGATCGGGCGCGGCTGACGCGCTCCCAAGCCCCCGCGGCGAATTGCCGCGGGGGCTTTTTTTGCTTCCTGTCACAAAAAATCGCTTTTTTTCGACTCCCGCTATTGACTTTTCCTGTTCTCTTTGTCATAATAAAATCGTATCGATATGCGATATGATAATTCAGGATGGAGAGCATGGTACAGGCGAATTACAAACATCGGCAGCTCGCGGAGATTCTGCGCGGGGAGATCGTGTCGGGGGGATTCCCGGACGGGCGGTTTCACACCGTCAAGACCATGATGGAGCGGTTTCAGGTCAGCCAGGCGACGCTGACGCGGGCGCTCCAGCCGCTGTACGAAGAGGGGCTGATCTACAGCGTGAGCGGCAAGGGCACCTTCGTCGCCGGGGACGCGGAGTTGCGCGACCGGAAAAAGACGGCGCCGCCGACGGTCTACTGCATCGCGGCCTACGAAGAGATGTTCGACCCCGCCCGGACTTCGCCGGACTGGTGTTTCACCCAACTGATGCTCAAGGGCGTGGTTTCCTCCGCCCGGAAGCACGACATCCCGGTCAATATCGCCCCGATTTCAACCGAGCTTGAGGCGTTCAAGTGCATCGCCGACCGCGAAAACACCATGTTCATTTTTCTCAACTACGAGCACTGCGAACAGCTGGTCGAGTATGTCGTGAAGAAGGGAATTCCGTACTCGCTCTACGTCAACGCCCCCCTCAACCGCAAGATGAATCTGGTTTTCTGCGACGTCGGCAAGGCGGCGGAAGACGCGACCGCCTATCTGGCGGAGCGCGGACACCGCGAAATCGCATTCCTCGGCGACTACCCGGATTCGGTGCGCCACCGGGGATTCCGGCGGGCTCTGCGCCGGTTCGGCCTGCCGTACCGCGAGGAATACAACTGGTTCCTCTACCGGGGATTGGTCGAGCCCGCCCGGAACGAGGCGGCGGCGAAACTGCGCGCCTGTCCGGAAGTGACCGCGGTTGTGGCGGCCACCGACCTCCGGGCGATCGGACTCTGGCAGGCGCTCCGGGAGCAGTCCCGGTGCTGCGCGGTCGCCAGTATCGACAATATGTGGCAATATTATCAGTTTTCTCCGCCGCTGACCTCGGTCGATATGCATCTGGAACAGGCGGGGGAGGCCCTCTTCGATGCGCTGCTGCAGAAGCGCGAGGACGGCGAAGACCGGCTGCGGACGATTCCCCATTCGCTGGAGAAAGGAGAGACCGCATAACCGGTGCGGCGGATTCCCGATGAAACGATTTTTCCACATGAAACAAGATAAGGAAAGACGGAACATGAAAAAACATTTCACTCTGATCGAACTTCTGGTGGTAATTGCCATCATCGCCATTCTCGCCGCGATGCTGTTGCCCGCGCTCAACCAGGCGCGGGAGCGGGCAAGGCAGTCGTCCTGCATCTCGTCGATGAAGCAACTCGGCACGGCGTTCCAGTTTTACGAACGCGACAACGAGGCGTTTTATCCGCCCTCGTACTTGAACGGGCAGAGCCGCTGGTGGTTCAGCTATCTCAATATCTACGTCGGGCGGCAGGAGAGCGACAATTACAAGACCGGCAAGATTTTCCAGTGTCCCGGCGCTTCGGATGGGAAAAACGGCTATCCCCTGCCGAAAATCGCCGGGAATCCGCCTTACTCGCGGGGATATTCCTGGAACACCTTTTCCAGCTGGAATCCGAATACCAAAGTTCTTATGCCGGAGAACCGGACCACCCGGGTCCGCAATGCCCGCGCCATCGTGCTTTACGACAGCAACTGGTATGCGAACGACACCTACAGCAAGCCGGTCGTCGGCTGGCACGGCAACCTGCACTGCACCATCCTCTCGTTCGACGGAAGCGTCGGTTCCGAACCCCAGGCGCTGCTCAACGACTGGGGCACGTCCCGGCAGAAGTACTGGCTGACCAAATGAAGAAACAACTCGGAATCCTTCTGGCGGCCCTCTGTCTGCCGCTCTTCGGCGAAGCGGCGGAGCTGAAACTCCCCGCACCGGAGAAATGGGCCGCGATCGGGGAAGGCACCCGGCTGGAAACGGCCGGAGGGGTCTGGCAGATTCTCCCCGGCACCGGCAGGGAGACCAGCGTCTGGACCCGGCCCGTGCTGCCGTTCGAACCGGCGAAATATCGCGTCGCGTTTCGCTACCGGCTCGGCGGCGGGAAGCTCCACTTTATCGTCAAGCATGGCGACGACACCTACGCGCTGCTGGAGAAGAATCTTCCGGCCACCGGCGGCGAATGGCGCGATTTCGAGGCGGAGATGGAGGAGGACCGCCCCGGAGCGCACGGTTCGGTGTGGTTCCATGTGACGCAACCGACCGAGGTTTCCGGGCTCCGGCTCGAACGCATCGCCTCCGAAGCCGAAAAACAGTCGGCGGAACAGGGAAAACCCGCCCCGGTGAAGCAGCTGGTTCCGTCCGATCCGCCGCCGTCCGCGCTGCCGGATCTCCGCGACTCGTTTGTGATCGCCCAGGAGTGGCATTCGTGGTTTTACGCCGACACGGCTCCCGAGGGCGGCGATCCTTTTTTTCAGACCTGGGGGTATCATGACGGCCGCAGCGAATATTACTCCAGTTCCGGCCCGCTCTGGCGCCGGGCCGGTGCGGACCTGATCTACCCCTACCTCGGATTCTACTCCTCAGGGAACCCCGAGGTGATCCGCTGGCAACTGCGCTGCATGAGAAACAGCGGACTTGACGGCGTGCTCATGCAGCTCTACCCGGAGTCGAAGGGCGGTCGGGCGTTTATGAATCTGGAGCACTTCGAGTACTGTCTCAAACTGGCGGAAGAGGAAAAGGTCCGCATCGGCATTCACGATGAAATCCAGTTCATGCCTGCTTCCGCCAAGGGGATCGACGCCTTCATCGAGCGCGCCTCCTCGGTGCTGGCGCTGGCGAAACGGTATCCCGATGCGTTTCTCCGCCGGGAGGGGAAGATCGTCTACCAGTACGAGGCGTGGAATCTGCCCTATTCCCCCGCCGAGCACCAGCAGATCATGGACGCGGTCGAGGCGAAAATCGGCGAACCGGTCTACTGGATGGTCTGCGGCCCCCTCGACAAGATGGTTCAGGTCGAAGGCCTTTCCTGCCTGAAATTCCCGGCCAACACCTGGTCGCACTGCCGCAAGGAGGGCACCGCGACCTTCGGCGTCGGCGGCAATCAGTGGAAGGCGGAGTCGGACAACCCCGACGAGACCGTCTATTGGAATCAGTGGAAAGAGAGCGTGCGCAAGAGCGCGCAGCGCATCGCCGAGGCGAACAAGACCCGGAAGCACAAGCTTGAACATGCGGTGTGGATTTATCCGGGATTCAACAACGCGGGCCGCTGGGCCAAGACGCCCGATGTGCTGCCGGAGCGTTCGTTCGACCGGAGCGCCTATTTCCTGCGCGCCATCCGCACCGCGTTGCAGGAGGCCGGGCCCGGGGTCATTCTCAATCTCGCATCGTGGAACGACCGCGAGGAGAAGACCACGCTTGAACCTTCGTGGAGCAACGAGTCGCCCGACCCGTTCGAAATGGTGCGGCTGCTGGCCGGGATGAAGCGGAAGGCGTTCAGCGAACCGCCGCTGCCGCCGAAGGAGTACGTCGACCCCTGGATGTGGAGCATCCTCTACGGCATCGACCGCACCCCGCCGCGCATCACCGGAATCCGGCTTCACATTTCGGAGGCGAATCTGGCGGCGGACACGATCGACGACCTCAGCGGCCCGGTGCGGGTCGAAATGAGCGCCGCTCCGCTCGCCCGGATGGATCGCGCCGTCGCCCTCAAGCCGGGCGTGCCGGTCCGGCTGACGCTCTCCCTCCCGGAATGCAAAGAGGGGTACGGCGGCCTGTTCCTCGGCGTCAAATACCGTGCGCCGGAGGAGACGAAGCTCGTCTGCTCGCTGAAGTATCCCCGCCAGGTCGAGCAGGGCGTTTTCCGGCTGAACGGCGCCCGGGTTTCGACCATTCCGCCCGGCCCGATCCTGCCGGGGAGGGGGATTGCGCGCTGGCACGCGGCGGACCTTCATAACCTCAAGGTCGCGCCGGAGACGCCGGTCATGGTCGAACTCACCGTCAAATACCAGCCCGGCGACAGCAAGGGCGAAGCCGTGCTCGAACAGCTGGCGCTCTACCCGGAGACGATTGTGAACGAGTCGTCGCGGGGGTTCGCCCTGCCGGGCCCGGGCAGGGAGGTGCGCACGTTCGTGGTCGGCTTCCCCGACAAGCTGCTGCCGCGGAATTTCACCGGAATCCCGTTCGCGCTTCAGGCGGTCGATGCCGAAGGCAACCGTTCCGCCGTCCAGATCTTCGATCTTGCCGAAGGCGACATGAACTCCGGTCTCGGCGGCCGGAGCATCGAGTGCGACGATTCGTTCCGGCGGTGAAGCTTCAGCAGTCCGCGGTGATGTCGGTGCAGTCGTCGGAACAGTCCACCGGGCTGCCGATGCCGTTGTGGGTGACGATGTTCTCCGTCACCCGGCAGCGGTCGCAGTTGATCAGGCGGACGACGCTTTCGCCGATCGCGGTATCGATCACGTTGCCGGTGACCAGCAGGTTGGTGCAGTTTTCAAACTGGAGGAAACTGCGCCCGTTCGGTTCGTCGTCGACGGTCAGCGTCTTCGCCCGGCTGTCGTGCTCCTGGAACAGCGAATTTCCGGTCATGGTGAGATTGCGCGCCGGTCCGGCGACGTGGCAGAACGCGCCGCAGGCGGCGGCTCCGGTCGAGGCCTTCCAGTTGTTGAGCACGTTCCCGCTGATGGCGGAGTGATACACTTCGCCGAGCGAAAAGCATTTGCTCACATAGGCGAAACTGTTGTGGTGCAGCGTGGACATCGAGATGTATTTGAGGGAAAGTGCGGTTTCGAGGTCGGCGAAACAGTTGCCCGAAATATCGGTCGCCTGGCCGGGACCGTGGTTGCGGACGCCGTAGACCATCTGCGCAAACCAGCTGTGGCAGATGTTCGTCACATCGCAGACCTCAATGTCGATGCCCACGTAGAGATCGGTGAAGCAGCACTGGAACACCCGCAGCATCTCCGGCTTGCAGCGCTTGGAACCCGGTTTGAGGACGATCGCGCGCTGGCCGTCGCGCTCCACATCGGCATAGCGGCCGGGGGCCGGGTACCACTTCAATTCCCGGAAATTGGGCAGGTCGCCCTGCATCCGGCTGTAGCCGCCGGCGGTGTCGACGCCGGTGTTGTTGTGCCCGACGAAGGTGAGCCCTTCGAGCTCGACCCGGGCGCACTGCATCGGCCAGTTCCGCCCGCCCGCCGGGAAGGATTCGTCGACCCCGTCGCCGGAGAAGGTGATGCAGTCGGGGCCGCAGTGTTCGCCGAAGCGGAAGCAGCTTCCGCCGGCGATGTTGAGCCCGTGAATGTCGATTCCGCTGTGGCCGGTGCCGGAGATTTTCACCCCGGCGTGCCGGATCTTGAGCGGAGCGTCGATGAAATAGACGCCGGGAGCGAACCGGTAGTGGGCTCCGCCGCCGGAGAATTTCGCCTCTTTCTCCGTTTCGTCGAAGATTTTCTGGAGAATGGCGGAGACATCTTCGCGCCCGGTGTTGTCGAGTTCGTAGGTCTTGCGTTCCGCGGCGGTGATGACTTCCAACATGTACTGCCGGTCCTGGTCCATAGCCGTTTCTCCCCTGTATAATGTGCTCTCCTCTGTGAAAAAAATATCACGGGCCCGATGCTTTTGCAAACGGTTGTCCGGTTTTTCCGTATTTTTCCCGGCGGGTGTTGCATCTTCCTGCTCCGGGGGTTATAGTAGGCGGATATGAAAAACCACACGGAACAATCGGCGGGCTTGTCCCGCACTGCCGGAATCGCCCGTTTTCTGCGCGACAATCGCGTGCTTCTGATCCTGCTTGCCGCCGGGCTGCTGCTGCGGCTGGCGGTTGCGCTGCCGGGGCTCTGCAATGACGCGGAGGTCTGTTTTTCGCGCCCCGACTCCTCGGGGTATCTCGGTCCGGCCCGCGCGCTGGCGGCGGAGGGGTGTTACCTCGACGCGCCGGGCGGAGAGCCGAATTCCGGGCGTGCGCCGGGCTTCCCTTTCTTCGCCGCGGCGGTGTTCCGGGCGTTCGGTTCGGAGAATGCGGCGGCGCTGGTGCTTGCGCTGGTGATCGCCGGGGCGCTGATTCCGCTCGCGGTTTACCGGGCGGGGATCGTCTGGACGGGGAGCCGCAACGTCGCGCTCTGGGCGTGCGGATTCGTCGTTTTCAACCTGACCGCAATCGCCAACGCGCCGATGCTGCTGTCGGATACGCTCTTCGGGCTGGTCGCGGCGCTGATGCTGGTCTGTTACGGCCGATTCTACCGGAAACTCAACCTCTGCTGGTTCGTCGCGACGCTGCTGTTTGCCGGAGCCGGCGCGCTGATCCGGCCGATCAACTCGGTCTGGGTGCTGCCCGCGCTCTTCCTGCTCGCCGTCACGCCGAAGCTCGACTGGAAAGGCAAGCTGGCGGGGGGACTCGTCGGACTGGTCGCATTCCTCCTCGTCCTCCTGCCCTGGATGGGGCGCAACGCCGCGCTCGGGGCGGGGTGGTCGATCGACACCAACACCGGCTCGATGTACCACCAGAACGGCACGATGATTCTCGCCCGGGTCAATCACTCCAGTTTCGAGGAGGAGAAGGCGAAGATTCTCGCCGAACTCGACCGGGAGTTTGCCGACACTGCAAAATATCCCGACCAGAAGAGCCGCACCGACTACCGGCTGGCCCGGTTTCGCGAACTGATTCTGGCGCACCCGTTCATCTGGATTTCGCAGCATTTCCGCCCGCACATCCTGCTGCCGGACGCGCCGACGTTCCTGGAGATCCTCGGGGTCACCAGCGCCGGGCGCGGCACGATGGACGTGATGCAGCGGAAGGGGGTGTTTGCGGCGGTCCGCCACTATTTCGACGGCAAGCTGTGGGTGCTTCTGCCGCTCCTGCCGCTGCTGCTGGTCACGCTCGCGCTGTACGTTCTGGCGGCGTGGCGGCTGGGGAGCTGGGTGTGGAGATTCTGGGATGACTGGTATTACGTGCTGCTGTTCTTCGCCTTCGCCGAATACTACTTCTTCCTGCCGGGGCCGATCACCGCGCCGCGCTACCAATTGCCGGCGCTGCCGATTCTGGCGCTGATGGCGGCGCAGCAGATTTCCATCTGCCGGCAACTGTTCCGAACATGCAGAGCGAGCCGGGCGGATGCCCCGCCGCTCCCGCCGAAGTGACGTGAAGTCGACGCCGTTGCTCACCCCCCGAAACATCCCCTTTCGCTCAGATTATCGTCGGCTTGAGGCGCTGTCGAACTGTTCGCGGTAGACGGTTGGCGATATGCCGGTGAATTTCTTGAACCGGGTGGAGAAGTAGTAGAGGTTTTGCATTCCGACTTCACGGGCGATTTCGGAGACGGTCAGGGCAGTATTCTCCAACAGTTGCTGCGCGTAATGCATGGCGTGATTTTCACGGTATTGACGGGGGGACAGGCCGACTGTTTCCTTGAATTTCCGGTAAAATACGCCGCGCGACCAGCCGCAGTCGGCGGCGAGATCGTCGATTTCAGCGGGTCGGGAGATATCCTGAAGCTTCTCCATCGCCCGGAACAGGTGCTTCCCGACGGAATGCTGCGCCAGCGGACCGGCGCAACCCCGAAGCAGAATGTTTTCGAGCAGGTTGAACGCCAGCGGACGCCAGCCCGCCGGCTGTTCCCCGCATAGCCGGAGAATTTCCAGGCCGCTTCGGAGCGTCTGCCGAAAAGACGCCCCCTGCTGATGCAACCGGTATACTCCGGGGGCAATCTCCGGCCATGCGAGGATTTTCTCCAGCTCCTCGGTCATCAAAAAGTGAATCCAGATCACATGCCAACTCACCGGCACCCGGAAAATCCGGGGATGGTTCGGCGACACCAGGATTACGTTGCCGCGGCTGCTGGTGACTTCGTCATTGGCGAACAGAATTTCCCCCTCTCCCGCCAGCGTCATGCTCAGGCACCAGTCGCCGGGGCGGTTCACCCACCAGGAGTAGGGGCCGTTCTCCAGCTTCGAGTCGCCGACTACAAAGTCGAGCCCCAAGCTCGGATCTTCGATCGCGAAAGGGTGGCGGGACATGTGAATGACCTGACGTTCCCGCGCGACCCGTTCGATTTCTCCGCCGATTGTTTTCATAGTTATACCAATAGCCCGCTTTTTCCGGTGTTCAAGGCATGGCGGACAATATTATAAACAAATGACACGGAATCGCATTTACATCACCTCAGCGATTTGCTATAATATAGGAAGCGAAACGATAAACACAAGGAGCCGCCGATGAAGTCGAAGCATTTCACCTTGATTGAATTGTTGATTGTAATCGCGATCATCGCCATTCTGGCCGCCATGCTGTTGCCGGCGCTTAACAAAGCGCGCGACCGGGCGCGTTCCACCTCCTGCGTCAATAACCTGAAACAGCTCGGCACCGGATTGGCTTTTTATGCCGATGACAACCGCGGATACAATATGTTTTCCTGGTCGGGTTCCCTGCAATGGGGGAAGTTCTATTTGAATTACTATGACAGCCTGTTGAACCTTCATCTCCGCTACCTGCCGGGAAAGACCGGAGTCTGCCCCGCGGCGGCTCCGTCTGATTTCCTGAAGACGGGCACTTCGATTCAGCAAACCTACGCCGCCAACAACAACCCCGACGACCTGAGATCGCTGTTGAGCTTTTACGATCCGGCGAATACCACCACTTATTTCTGTTACCGGCTGGACCGGATTCCGGAAGCAGAGCGCAGAATCGGCCGCCGGCTGCCGATTCTGATGGACAGTTTCTACCCCGCCGAGCAGGTTCAAACTTATACGACCTCCCGCACCAACACCAACCGCCAGATTGATCTTCGTCACAGCTACAGCGCCAATTTGCTGCTCTGGGACGGCCATGTCGAAACGGAAAACCGGCAGAAACTCAAAAGCGATTTTGGCTGGGGTAATGTCGTGATCGACGGCTCCATCATCACTCTGTAGAAAAAAGGACGTTCCATGAAACTGTACTATCGCCTTGTCTCTGCGGCCATTTTGATCATTGCGGCAGTGGTCGCTTTGGCAGAGGAGCCGCTCGCCGTCCGGTGCGAGCTGAATAAACCGGACGGCCTGTTTGCCAGAGGCGAAGAGATTCGCTTCACCCTCCGGGGCGTCGATCGGTCCGGCTCGGGAGAGAATGTCCGGTTGAAATGCGACCTGTTCCAAAACGGCAAACTGCGGGAGTCCCGGACGGTCCCGTTCGGCGAGGAGGTGCTTTTCTCCGTCGTTCCCGATACTCCCGGCTGGTATTCCGTCACCGGTTCCGCCCTTGATTCAAAGGGGAAGACGATCCCCTTGCGGTCTCCGACTTCCCGGTGGAACAAAAACGTGCAGGCATCCATCGGCGCGCTGGCCGATTACCCGGAGATTGCTCCGGCGGCAAAGGAACCGGAAGATTTCGACGCCTTTTGGGCCGGACAGCGCAAACTCCTCGACGGCGTTCCGCTCCGGGAACTGGAGCGCGTTCCGGTTCCGGTTCCTGAACGGTATCAGGGGAAAGTCAACAGTTGGGATGTCAAAGTCTCCTGCGCCGGTCCCCGCCCCGTCTCCGGTTATCTGACCATACCCGCCGGAGCGGCTCCGAAATCGTTGCCGCTGCTCGTCCGCTGCGATGGCGCGGGCGTGCGCAGTTCATTTAACACCTACTGGGCGCAGGGAGCCATCACCTTCAGCTTCAACGCGCACGGCATTCCGAACGGAAAGAGCGATGAATTCTACCGCGAATTGGAAAAGGGCGAATTGGCCCGGTATATGTTTCAGGGCAGGGAGAGTCGCGATACCTGGTATTTCCGAACGATGTTCCTGCGGCTGATGCGGGCGCTCGATTACGCGAAAACCATGCCGGAGTGGAATGGCCGCGATTTGATGATCGAGGGGAACAGCCAGGGCGGCGCGCAGGCGCTGGTCGGCGCCGCGCTGGAGCCCCGCGTGACCGTCTGCATCGCAGCCTTTCCGGCCCTGGGCGACCAGGGCGGAGCGTCGGCCGGGCGTCTGGCGGGCTGGCCCAGGGGATCGGGTGACGACGCGGCCGCGAAGACCGCCGGTTATTTCGACACCGTGAATTTTGCGAAAAGGATCAAAGGAGAGGTCCATCTCTCCGCCGGATTGTCCGATTTTGTTACGCCGCCCACATCGATCGTGTCGATCTACAATTCGCTGCCGTCGGAGACGCGTAAAACCATCCGTTTTTATCCGGCGCTGGGCCATGAACGGGATTGCAAGACCGCCGGGGAAGAGCTTTTGCAGACTTTGTTCCGTCCATTGGCAAAACAGGCCGCCGGAGGATTTTCCGTGACCGATTTCTTCTCGCCGGAATGCCTGGAACGTTATTCGCCCGCCAATCTCGCCGACCGGATCTCCCCGCCGGTGACCCGCGCGGAAACGGAATTCCCGGGAGTGGAAAAACTCATCCGGGAGCTGGCCGGGCAGTACCCCCATGCCGCGACTGCCGTAAGCAAACGGCTGGAGATCGCCCGGAGGTTGAAGACATATGTGGAGAAACGCGCCGCCGCCGGAACCCGCGAGATGCAGATCTACGCATGGCAGGGAGCCGAGGAGCTGGATGTGTTGCTCGACTACTTCCGCGAAGAACGAACGATGCTGAACTTGCGGCGGAGCCTGCCGGAAGCCAAAGAGCTGAACGTCCGCGACTTCGGCGCCTTGGGCGACGGCAGCGCCGATGACGGCCCCGCTTTCCGCCGGGCATTTGCGGCGGCGCTGGCCGAACCCGGCCGTTCCGTGACGGTGCGGATTCCCCGGGGCGACTATCGGATCGCTCCCCCGGAGATTCCGGCCGTCGCGCATCGGATCAACAACCCTGTTCCCGGCGGGGAAACGCAATGTTCCGTCCCCCCCAAGCGTTCCCATCTCCTGCTGATCAATCCCGAACACCTCACCGTCACCGGAGAGCCGGGAACCCGGCTGCTTTTCGACGACCCGGTCGCACAGGGCATCCGGGTGCTGGGCGGCCGGAACGTCACGCTGAAAAACTTCACCGTTGATTATACCCGGCTGCCTTTCACGCAAGGCGTCGTCACCGGGATCGATCCGCAGAACGGCGCGCTGACGGTCAGAATCGACTCCGGTTATCCCGCGCCCGACCTGCCGCAATTTCTGGACGCTCCCAGCCGCCGTCTGACGTCGCACGCTCCCGACGGCTCCTATTCGTCCAATACCTACCGGCTCGGCAAGGCGGAGGCGGCGGGAAACGGTGAATTTCGTCTTTTCCAGTTTCCGGTCAACGGCAAGACGCCCCCGTGGCCGCAGGCGATCACCGGGGAAAAGGTCGATATCATCGCCCGTTACGATCCCTTCGAATACGACGCTTACGCGGTGGACTTCCGCTACTGCGCCTTCTGCTCGGCGGAAGGGGTCACGATCCACAGCTCTCCGGCGGGCGGTTACCGGATGATGCAGACTTACGCCTGTTTTCTGATCGGCTGCCGGATCGAGGTTCCGGATGGCTCCGGACGACTCACTTCGACCAATGCCGACGGCATCCAGGCGCGCGGCCCGATCGGCCCCTATCTGTACGATTGCCATTTTTGCCAGATGGAGGATGACGGCGTCAACGTCAACTCCTCCACCCCGGAGGTCGGCGGAGTGCTGCCGGACGACGGGGCGGGCATGCTGGTCGATCTCTCCACGGGGCAAATCCGCGCCGTCACCCGCTTCAAGAAGGGAAATGCGGAATTCCCGTTGCCGGAGGATATCCGAAGCACGGCGACGGTCAAAGAGGAAAAGCTGACCCACCAGCAGAAATCCGCACTCGGCTACTGGAGCACCAATTCGAAATACAAAATCCGGCCGGACCGGATCATTTCCATTCCCGGCGAGTGCAACGGCACGGTGATTCTGGAAAGTTCGTTTGCCAAAATTCGCGGCCTCGGCGTCCAGATCACCGCTCCGAACGCTCTCCTGGAAAACTGCCTGTTTGAAGGCAACAGCGGTTGTTCCATGTACATCAACGCCATGCTGAACTGGGGAATGGCCTTCAACACCCACAATGTGACCGTGCGCAACTGCACGTTCCGCGACCTCAGGCGCGATGGCGTTTCGGTCGGCTACCATTCGCCGACCCCGGGGACGCTCGCTCCGCGTCAGCTCGCGGGACTCTGTTTCGAAAACAACCGCTTCGAACAGGGGCCGACCGGAACCGCTCTGGTGCTCGGAAACTGCTCCGATGTGGTGCTGACCGACAACCGTTTTTATAGAACGGCGCAGGGAGGAGCCCCCATTCTGCTCGACAACACCTCGGGAGTCGCGGGGAGCGGCAACCGGTTCATCTGGCCCGGCGCGACGGAGAAACAGATGTTCCGATTCGGGAAATTCCTCCCCCGAACGCTGCCGGAACTGACAAACAGCATCTTCCAACCATAACCGGGATCATCTCATGAACGACATTGTCCTCTCTTCAAACGGAAACTCCTTCACCCTTTCAGGGAAAGACGGCGCGCTGAAAAGCCTGCGGCGCGGCGGCGAAGAGCTGTTGCTGCCCTCCTCCGAATGCTTCGTCCTCTATCTCCGCGACACGATGCGCGACGAGCTCCGACTCCTCTCCTCGGGGTTTCCGGAGTTCCTCTGCGACGGCGGCACGCTGCAATTCGCCGGACATCCGGAATTTCCGTCGGTCCGGGTCTCCATCCGATTGCGCACGGAACAGGGAAATCTTTACCTTCTGCCCGAAATCACCGGCGTCCCGGCCGGTATGACCGCCGACCACTTCGAACTGCTGCCGGTCACCTTCGCGGCGGATTCCGAACTGCTTTATCCGTTTAGCGAAGGGGTGCTGGTCGAAAAGCCCGGGGAGTTCGAGTTCAACCAAGTGACCTTCCCCGACCGCTTCTACTGGTGGGGCTACTACCCGGGCATCTGTCAGATGCAGTTCATGCTGATGCTGCGCCGCGGCAAGGGCGTCTATTTCGCGGCTCACGATCCCGCCCACGGCCCGAAAAACATCGCTTTCGGCGGCGCAGGCGAGGGTGCGGCCGCGATGCACATCGAATTCTTCTGCGGCGGCGATGTCCTGCCGGAATTCGAATACGTGCTGGGTGCGTTCGACGGAAATTGGATGGACGGAGCCGAACGCTACCGCGACTGGCTGGAACTGAGCGGCGCGCTCCCCGCGCAGCCGCCGAAACTTCCGGCGTGGGTGGACGACTCCCCGGTCATCGTGGTCGCACCGGTTTGCGGCACGGGATCGATCACCTCCGAGCCGAACGGTTACATCCCCTATGAAAATTTGATGCCGCATATCCGCCGCCTCGCCGAACAATTCGACAGCCGGATCATGAGCCACCTGATGCGGTACGATCAGCACGGGCCGTGGACTCCGCCCTACCTCTGGCCTCCCTGCGGCGGCGCGGAGTCGATGACGGAGTACTGCCGGATGCTCCATCACGAGGGGCATCTGCTCGGACTTTACGGCTCGGGAACCTCGTTCACCATCGACAGCCCGGTCTCCGGCTACTCGATCCGGGAGGAGTTCGAGGCGAACCATTACGCCCGCTATATGACCCGGGGGCCGCACGGCGAGATCAAGGCGGACATCTGCGGACGGATTCGTGACGCGGCGGGGATGTGCATGTCGCAGGAGTGGTGTGTCAAGATCTTCGAAGATCAAGTGCTTGCAATGGCGGAGGCCGGAGTCGATTTCATCCAGCTGCTCGACCAGAATCTCGGCGGCGCTTCGTTGCTTTGTTACAGCGGCGAACACGGTCACCCGGCCACCCCCGGTCCCTGGCTGACCGCGCAGATGCAAAATTTTCTCTCCCGGCTCAACCTGAGGCTCCGGGAGGAGGGGAAGACGACGCTGCTCGGAACCGAGTGCGCGGCGGCCGAATCTTATCTCGGAGAGCTGCCGATGAACGACCTGCGCACGGTATTTACCTACCACTATGGGATGCCGGTGCCGTTGCACTCCTTTCTGTATCACGAATACTGCGCCGATTTCATGGGCAACCAGGCGGGCGTCACCAATGACATCCGCTGTGCCGAATGCCCGGAAAATATCCTCTGGCGAATCGCCTACGCCTTCAATGCGGGAAACCTGCTCTCCGTCACATTGCGGGACAGAGGGGTGATCGACTGGGGCGCGGCGGCGGACTGGAACTCCGAGCCGCCGGATCAGGAGCCGATTATGACGCTCATCCGCAACCTGAACCGGCTGCGTCGCCGATATCCGCAGTTCCTGCGTTCCGGCAGAATGATCCGGCCGCTGTGCGACGTTTCGGGGGGGAGTTATGAGCTGAAAATGGTGCGGCGCCCCAGGGAAGTGATCGACTCGTTCACTTACTCCAGTTGGCGGTCGCCCGCCGGGGAGTATGCCGTGGTCGTCACCAATTTCCTGCCGGTCGAACAAACTGTGACGCTGACGGTCCCTGACGGAGTCGAAGTGGAAAACGGCGGGGAAACCATCCTGAGACTCCCGCCGCTCACGGCGAAAGTTCTGCCGGTTCGCTTCCGTGAAAACGGTTGACTCCATCGATCCGGCATAGACGCGGAACGGGCATGCCGATGCGTCGGCATGCTCCGTTGACAAATGCACTCCATCGTTTCCCCTCTCGCCGGTAGCCTCCGGCGGCCAATGCGCTTCGCCACTCTCCAAAAAGTTCGGAGATTCCACGCGGCACCGGCTTGCAGACCAGAGGGTTCGGCTGTATAGTATGCCGGGTTGTCAGGGACACGAAACGATCAGGAGACATCGCAATGGCATATAATAAGATCAAAGTGCCGGCGGGCGAACGCATCACCGCCGACGCTTCCGGGAAACTTCAGGTTCCGGACCAGCCGATCGTCGGCTTCATCGAAGGCGACGGCATCGGGCCGGATATCACCGCCGCTTCCATGCTGATCTGGAACCGCGCCGTCGAAAAAGCCTACGGCGGCAAACGCTCCATCGCCTGGATGGAACTCTATGCGGGCGAAAAAGCCAACCAGGTTTACGGCGAAGAACTCTGGCTCCCCGGCGAGACCGTCGACGCCATCCGCGAATACCTGATCGCCATCAAAGGACCGCTGACCACCCCGGTCGGCGGCGGTATCCGTTCGCTCAACGTCGCGCTGCGCCAGGAGCTCGATCTTTACGTCTGCCTGCGCCCGGTGCGCTACTTCAACGGCGTTCCCTCTCCGGTGAAATCCCCCGAGAAGACCGATATGGTCGTTTTCCGCGAGAACACCGAGGATATCTACGCCGGAATCGAATGGAACGCCGGAACGCCCGAGGCGAAGAAGGTCATCGAATTCCTCCAGAAGGAG